>CAMNHS010000129.1 GCA_946539635.1 uncultured Prevotellaceae bacterium | reverse complement strand
AACAGACAAACTCTTCGATGAGGTTGAGTTCAACCGCGTTGCTCTCTTCAACGACGTTACAAAGTAAATTTAATACTTAACTGATATAAGACTCCTTAAGGGTTAAGACCTTGAGGAGTCTTTTTTATTTTAAAAACAATCAAACTCGCTTATACAATCTAATAAAATGAAAGTAATTGGTTTTGGTGAAACAGTGCTTGATATAATCTTCAGGAATGATCAGCCCCAGAAGGCTGTTCCCGGTGGCTCAACATTTAATGCAATGATTTCCCTTGGGCGTATGGGTGTCCCAGGTGTAATGATTACAGAAACAGGGGATGACCATGTTGGAGATATTGTACGTGACTTCCTGATAGATAACAACATCAATACCGATTATGTCTATAGGCACGTAGGAACAAAATCCCATTTGTCGTTAGCCTTTCTCGATGCCAATAATGATGCACGATATCAATTCTACAAGGACCATTGGAATATTGCTGTGCCGCAGGAGATGCCACAGATAGATAGAGGAGATATTGTTATCTATGGTTCATTCTATTGCATAAATCCTAAGATACGCGATTTCTCAAGACGTTTTCTTGAAAAGGCATACGGAC
This sequence comes from uncultured Prevotellaceae bacterium, assembly GCA_946539635.1. Lineage (GTDB taxonomy): Bacteria > Bacteroidota > Bacteroidia > Bacteroidales > Bacteroidaceae > Prevotella. The sequence goes on along the minus strand of CAMNHS010000129.1, from coordinate 1,947 downwards.
AGGGAGCATTCCTGTATTATGATATCAATTTCAGAGCGTCTCACAAAGAAGATATTCCCAATATTATGGAGAATATAACGGAGAATATGCGTCTTGCTTCTGTTGTGAGAGGTTCTAATGAAGATTTTGAGATACTATATGGAGCGAAGACTTGTGATGAAGCATACAATATAGTAAAGGAGTATTGTCCATACTTCATATATACTAATGCTGATAAACCCATAGAATTGCGTACCCCTCATCTACAGGCTTCATTCCCAGTAAAGCAGGTTGATACCGTAAGCACAATAGGAGCAGGAGATAATTTCAATGCTGGTTTCTGTTATGCTATCTATAAAGAGAATGTTGTATCTTTAGAAACCATAAAAAAAGAAGAAGAACTTGCTGCCTTTTCGAGGTTTATTGCCTCAGGTCAGAAGTTCTCCTCCGTTGTATGTCAGTCTTTAGACAATTATGTTCCTAAGGACTTTAGGCCATAATTCTTATTCTCTTTTATTCTAATACGATAGGCTTGTACTTTGGTACGAGCACCTTCATTATTACCCATCCGATGAGGTAAGCCACAGCGCAGTAGCAGAATACTATCATGTATCCTGCAGGCTTGCCTGTCTGTCCGAAGAAAGAGAATGCATCTCCCATACCGTCGGCATAAGTAAACAACATACCAGAACCCTTATTGATGGCAAATGAGCAAAGGCCACCGAACATTGTGCCAATACCGGTAATGGTGGCAATAGCACTCTTTGGGAACATATCACCAATTGTAGAGTACAGGTTTGCTGACCATGCTTGGTGTCCAGCACCAGCCAAACCGATGATTATACAAGGTATCCATGGGCTGATGTGTGCCAGAGGCTGTGCAAACATTGCGAAGAGTGGGAAGAAGGCAAAGATAAGCATTGCTCTCATACGGCCAGCGTATGGATTCTGGCCCAGTTTTTCCACAAAGAGCTTAGGCAGATAGCCACCATAGATAGAAAGTACTGTGACAATCAGATACAGGACAAAAATCAGTGCTTGTCCCATGCCAGAAGAAGAAGGATATCCTAATTCAGAGAAATATGCAGGAGCCCAGAAGAGGTAGAACCACCATACACCATCTGTCATCAACTTACCAACAATGAATGCCCACGTTTGACGGTAAGCGAAGCACTGTAGGAAAGACAGGGTAGGTTCGTCTGCTTTTGTTTCTTCTTTTTCTGCAGCAGCCTCGCCCTCATCTTGTGCGATATATGCTAACTCTGCTTCGTTAACGAACTTGCTGCTAGATGGTTTGTCATAAAGGAATAACCACAGACCGGCCCAGATAAATCCGATACCACCGATGATTATGAATGACATCTCCCAGCCCATGTGCTCTGCTAGAACAGGTATTGTCAACGGAGCTGCGAGCGCACCAACAGAAGCACCAGCATTGAAAATAGAGGTTGCGAGGGCGCGGTCTTTCTTTGGAAAATATTCTGCTGTAACCTTAATGGCAGCAGGGAAGTTACCAGACTCACCGACAGCAAGTACTATACGACAAGCAAGGAACAACCATACACTAAGTGTGCTGACAGCGATGGCAGCCTGAGAACCAGCGGCAATGTTACGTAATTCCTCGATGGTACCGATGTTCTCAACATACATTGTTACCCATCCGCAACCAGCATGCAAGCAGGCGCCAAGACTCCATACTACGATGGCCCAGATGTAGCCCTTCTTTGTTCCCATCCAGTCGATAAAGCGACCGGCGAAGAGCGAAATGAATGCATAGAATAATGAGAAAATGGCTGTAATAGTACCATAATCATTGTCGTTCCAATGGAAATCGACAGCAATGAAATCTTTCCATGTCAGGGATAGTACCTGACGATCCATGTAGTTTACCGTTGTGGCAAGAAACAACATGGCACAAATCACCCAACGGTAGTTTGTCATTTTGTTTGTTGTTACAGGACTCATATT
>CAMNHS010000128.1 GCA_946539635.1 uncultured Prevotellaceae bacterium | reverse complement strand
TAGTTCTTTATGCGCGAGTAATTTTTCGCCATTTCATTGAGCTCATGATAGTGTGTGGCAAACAATGTTCGTGCATTTACATTCTTGTGTTCATGAAGATATTCCACTATACTCCATGCTATCGATATACCATCATAGGTACTTGTTCCTCTTCCCAATTCGTCAAACAGTACAAGGCTCTTATCCGTAACATTGTTGAGGATATTGGCCGCCTCTGTCATTTCAACCATAAATGTTGATTCGCCTGTTGAGAGGCTGTCTGATGCCCCAACTCTGGTGAAAATCTTATCTACCATACCTATATGTGCTGAATCAGCTGGGACATAACAGCCTATCTGTGCCATCAGTACGATGAGGGCTGTCTGTCTCAGCAAAGCCGATTTACCAGCCATATTAGGACCTGTAATAATGATTATCTGCGAAACAGGTTTGTCAGGAACCCTTTGAGGGTACAGGGAAATGTCATTAGGAACATATTTTTCCCCGATTGGCATATTTGCCTCTATAACAGGATGTCTTCCCTGCTTTATTTCCAGAACGGTGGAATCGTCGATAACAGGGCGTACATAGTGGTGTTCAAGAGATGTCTTGGTAAATGACAGCAGACAGTCTAATTCTGCGACAAAATGGGCATTTTGCTGCAGTTGGGTGATATTTCGCTGTACTCTTTGTATCAGTTCAAAGAACAGTCTTGTCTCGAGGGCAAGAATCTTTTCTTCTGCACCAAGGATTTTTTCTTCATAGGCCTTCAGTTCATCAGTAATATAACGTTCTGCATTTGCCAATGTCTGCTTGCGTATCCACTCCTGTGGTACACTATCCTTAAAAGTATTGCGAACCTCCAGGTAATAGCCAAAGACATTGTTATAGCCTATCTTCAGGGAAGTTATTCCTGTGCGTTCTATCTCTCTTTGCTGCATTTGCAGGAGATAGTCCTTGCCACTGTATGCTATGTTCCTCAGTTCGTCAAGCTCACTGTTGACACCTTTTCTGATTACAGAGCCTTTTCCTACCTGAATAGGTGGTTCTGGCTCTACTGTCTTTACTATGATGTCTTTCAGTTCGTCAAGGGTATCTATTTTCTCACTGACTTTTTTCAGTACGTCTGTATTGCTTTGGGCGCATATCACCTTTATGGGCTTCAGGGCTGTCAGGGCATTGCTTATCTGGATTATTTCACGAGGATTAGCCCTGCCTGTAGCAACCTTTGATACAATGCGCTCCATATCTCCTATGCGATGCAGCTCTTCATCAATGGCATCACGGGAATCTGGCTGACTGAAGAAGTAATCTACGGCATCAAGACGGTCATTTATAGCCTTTTCATCGCGAAGTGGGAATACCAGCCACCTTCTGAGCATTCGTGCTCCCATAGGTGAAACGGTATAGTCGATGATATCTGTAAGGCATACTCCACCTTCATGAAGAGGATTGAGAAGTTCCAGGTTCCTGATGGTGAAGTTATCCAAGCGTACAAATTTGTCAGCATCAATGCGCTGTATCTTTGTGATATGGTCAATGTGTGTATGCTGGGTGTATTCGAGGTAATGCAGTATTGCTCCTGCTGCGATTAAACCGTCCTTTAGGTCATCAACGCCAAAACCCTTCATGTTCTTCACATGAAAGTGCTTGGTAAGCTTCTGCATGGCTGTCTGTTCTGTAAACACCCAGTCATCGAGGTTGAAGATGGAATAGTTGGAGTTGAAATTCAGTTTACCTCTCTCAACAAGAATCTCCTTTGGGGCAAAGTTTGCCAGCATCTTGTCGATATACTCCCTGTTTCCCTGGTCGCAGAGGAATTCTCCCGTAGAGATGTCAAGCAAGGCAATGCCAAGAGCCACTTTTCCATGATGTATGGCGCAGAGGAAGTTGTTTTCCTTGTAGTTCAGGACATTATCCTGCAGAGCAACACCAGGGGTAACCAGTTCTGTAATGCCGCGCTTTACAAGTTTCTTTGTCAGCTTTGGATCTTCCAGTTGGTCGCAGATAGCCACTCTCCTACCCGCTCTTATCAGCTTTGGAAGGTATGTATCCAGGGCATGATGTGGAAAACCAGCCATTTCATCGCCCTGTGAAGCACCATTATTGCGCCTTGTAAGGGTGATGCCCAGTATCTGGGAAGCCTCTATAGCATCCTCGCAATATGTCTCATAGAAGTCTCCACATCTGAACAGCAACAAAGCCTCAGGGTGCTTAGCCTTGAGGTCAAAAAATTGCTGCATCATTGGTGTCAACTCCTTCTTTGCCATTTGCGTATAATTCAAATTATGCGCGCAAAGGTACGAAAAATTTGGTTAAGTGAGAAGAAAAGGAATAAATTTCTTTTCTCGAACGTGAAAATTTTATCCAATAAGTGAGCAAAATACCAAGCAAAAGTGAAAAAATCTCATTATTTTTACCAATCATAGTCTTCTATGTAGCTGTCGAAGTGGATTTCTTCTTGCCATCCTTCTTCGCGGAAGATGTTGCGAATCTCCTTTTGAATAGCTGGAGACATAAGGCGTTCGCCGTTGCGATATTCATAGTAATAGGTGCGACAATGTTTTGAAATGAGGCCATAGCGCACAGCTGGCTCCAAGC
>CAMNHS010000127.1 GCA_946539635.1 uncultured Prevotellaceae bacterium | reverse complement strand
GTTGTTATGTCAGCAATATTTTCAGCAGAGATAGAATAAACTTCTGCAAGGGTGTTTATTATATAAGGTATAAATGATGACTCATTACGCTTTCCACGAAATGGTACTGGGGCCATATATGGTGCATCTGTTTCAAGAACTATTCGCGACAACGGAACAGCATTACGAAGGGTCTCTGGCAGTTTGCTCTTCTTAAAAGTAAGTACTCCGCCTATTCCCAACATCCAGTTGTCGTATTCAAGGAAACGCTTTGCCTCCTGCTCATTGCCCGTAAAGCAATGGAACACACCACGCAAAGTTGGTTCTGAGGCATATTTTTTCAGGATAGCAAGCAACTCATTCTGCGCTGTACGACAATGAATCATCAAGGGGAGGTTATACTTTATAGCCCATTGTACCTGACGTTCAAAAGCCAGCATCTGTTCCTTTTCAAACTCACGACTCCAATAGAAATCAAGCCCCACTTCGCCAATAGCTATCCAAGGGATGAGGGATGAAGGCTGAGGGCTGATGTATTTCTCCATCTCGTCGAGTACTTGTTCCCAGTCATCCTTTACGTCCTCAGGATGCAGTCCTATCATTGGGTAGCATTTGCCCGGAAACCTTTCACATACTGCCTGAACACTCTTTATGGAGTCGAGATTTATTCCTGGTACGAACAACTTATCGGCACCCGCCTCTGTTGCACGTTCCACAACCTGATCGAGGTCTTCGAGGAATTCTTCTCCGTCAAGATGTATGTGGGTATCGATGAACATAGAACTTACTTCTGTCGCATCATCATCTTTGAAGCATAATTCTTCAGCTGTGCCTTGCGTTCTTCTGGCAAATTGATGCTTGCGAGTATTTCGAGAGCTTCGGCATAATAGGCATCAATCTTAGCCATTGCAAGTTTATCAATGCCAAGAGAGTTGTATATGCCCATTACTGTTGCTATTTTTTCTTCCGGAGTAGCATAGTCTGCATAGAGCCAATCGTGATTATCCGACAAACGCATAGCATTTATGAGCATGTAGGTCTTTTTGTTGCAAAGGATATCACCACCTATTTTCTTGCCAAATGTTTTTGGATCACCATAGACATCAAGGTAATCGTCCTGCAGTTGGAATGCGAGTCCCAAAGAGATTCCGAAATTATATATCTTTTCTACATCATCCTTCGGAGCACCAGCCTCCAATGCCCCAATCTTTAGGGCGCAAGCAATGAGGACAGCAGTCTTAAGGCGTATCATTTCGATATATTCCTTTTCTGCAACATCGTCACGCTTTTCGAAGTCTATATCATATTGCTGGCCGTGATTTACCTGTATCGTAGTATTGATAAACGTTGTCAGTACCTCAGGGTTGGTACCCATCATCTTCATTGACAGACACAACATATTATCGCCAGAAAGGATAGCAGTATTGACATCCCACTTCACGTGAACAGTAGGTTTACCGCGACGCATCTCTGCATTATCCATCACATCATCGTGAAGAAGGGTGCAGTTATGATACATCTCCAGTGCTGCTGCTTGTGGGAGGACATCTTCACCAGAATCTTTCCACAACTCATAGGCCTGCATCATGAGAGCCGGACGCAGACGCTTACCACCCAAGGACATCGTATAACGAATGGGGGCATACAGCCCGTCTGGTTCAATGTTGAGGGGTAAGTTCTCGATATATTTATTTATTTTTTCTTCCATCAGAAATTGAATGCAAGATTAAACATTAAACTTGAAGAATTAACATGATATTTTCCGTAGGAGAAATTCACCTTGAATCTGTCAAGCAGAAGTCCTGCTCCGAGATTCCATCCTGCTCCATGTGCCGACTCTGAGTTATCGGTAAGGTTTGTCGTCTTCAGAGAATAGGCACGACGTGCATTATATCCGGCAGCGATATAGAACTGCGGAATAAGAATCAGGTCAACTCCTATGCAGGCATGACGCAGGAAAGAATAGTTCCAGTGATTGAGGTCACAGAATGTCAGCGACACACGCAATGGTGAATTCTGTATGCGATAGGATGCTCCCAAGAGGATATCGATGGGCAATGATTCATAATCATCATTATAAGCTGAAAGCTGCCCACCAAGATTCTTTACTGCCAGAGAGAGCGACAGGTCAAGATTAGGGTCGAAATAGTTAAGTCCCAAATCGACTGCCGCCGCCGTTGACTTGTAATAGCCTATCTTAGAATATATAAACTTCGCACCGATACCGCCGGCAAGACGTTTGGTAAGGGTATATCCCAGCATAGCCTCAAACGTGATATCCGACGGATTGAAGGTTCCCATTTCCTGGTCGTTGGCATTATACTCTTTCAGGGTGCCATAATTGAGATAGTGTATGGTTCCCCCGACGGTTGCTTTATCATTGATGATGTGGGTATATCCTGCTGTGTACATACCTACCCCAGACATATAGTTCATATATCCAAGAGTAACAGTTTGCGAGGACACACTACAGAGCAGCGCTGGATTTGATAATGCCAGCGAAGCATCATCTTCTATAATGGATATATTGTCTCCTCCTAATGCTGCAGCATGCGCGCTTTCGGGTATTCGCAGAAAGTTATACACCGTTTGTGACTCCTGAGCCAAAACAGGACTCACGAGGCAAAAACAGAGCAAGAGAA
>CAMNHS010000126.1 GCA_946539635.1 uncultured Prevotellaceae bacterium | reverse complement strand
GCCCTGATGTGGTCAGGTGTTGTTCCGCAGCAGCCACCGAATATGTTTATGCGCAAACCGTCTTCGAGGGCTTGCCTGGCATTTGCAGCAAAGGTTTCTGGAGTCTCGTCATATTCTCCCATTACATTCGGGAGTCCGGCATTCGGGTGTACAGAGATGTTGTACGGAACAATCTCGTTGAGGCGCTTGATGTATGGAAGAAGTTGCTTTGCCCCAAATCCGCAGTTCAGACCTACAGAAAAGAGAATGCTGCTTTGTGTCTCGGGACGAGAGGGTAGGGCGGTGCCTCCGATAGAAGCCACAAACGCCTCTAAGGTCTGTCCGCTTAATGTTCTTCCGGAATTGTCGCTGAGGGTAACGCTAACCATTACAGGCATCACGATGCCCTTCTCCTTGCAGACATCATCTATCGCCTTCATGGCGCATTTGCAGTTGAGAGTGTCGAAGACTGTTTCTACAAGCAGTAGGTCTGCTCCCCCGTCAATAAGTCCTCGTACCTGGTCGCAATAGGTATCGTGCATTTCCTGAAATGATACCTCGCGAGACTCAGGAGTATTGACATCTGTTGACATCGAAAGAGTCTTACTCGTAGGCCCGATGCTGCCTGCAACGAGCACAGTGTCTCCTGCAGCTTCGCGTGCTATCTCGGCTGCTCTTTTGCTGATATCGTAAACCTTATCTTCCAGACCATATTCCGTCAAAGAAAAACGGTTGCAGTTAAAGGAGTTCGTTTCTATTATATCCGCTCCTGCTGCAATATAGTCGAAATGCATCTGCCTTACAAGTTGTGGATTTGTAAGACATAGCGCATCATTGCAGCCGCTACTCCCGTGTTGTTGGAGATATGTTCCGGTAGCGCCATCCAAAATGAGCACCCGCTCATTGATTTGTGTTTGTATTTCTGATATACTCTTTCTCATATCTTGCCTAAGGAAGAGATTCTGTGTGTTGGGGGTGGAAAATGGTCTATGCTATGTTTATGAAAACTGATTTTCAACTATTTCCTTTAATACCTCTCCTATATCCAATCCAGCGGCACGCACCTGCTGTGGTATGAAGGATGTCTGGGTCATACCAGGTGTGGTATTTATCTCCAGCATTCTGATTTTTGCCTCTGCAGGGGTGTATGGATTCTTGATGATATAGTCGATACGTATAATGCCGTTGGCATGCAGAATGTCGTATATTGCAGATGTGATTTTTGCTACACGCTCAGCTACTTCTGGTGCCATACGAGCTGGGGTGATTTCCTGAACCTGACCATTATATTTTGCATCATAGTCGAAGAACTCATTCTCACTGACAACCTCTGTCGCTGGGAATACAACACTCTTCTGCTTTGTTTTGTAAACGCCCTGTGATATCTCCATACCCTCAAGGAATCCCTCAATCATAACGACATCACTTTGGCCGAATGACAGTTCTAACGCTCTTGGCATATCTGCAAACGATTTTACCTTGCTGACACCAAAAGAAGAACCGTCAGCAGCAGGCTTTACGAAACAAGGGTAGCCAACTGTTTCCTTGATGCGTTCGTCGGTAACAGCGCTCTCTTCGCCTTTACGTACAAGAATGCTGTCGGCAACAGATACTCCAAAGCCTTTCAGGTAGTTGTTGAGAACAAACTTATCGAAGGTAAGAGCCTCTACGAGCACACCGCTGGTGCTGTATGGCAAGCCGATAAGATCCAGATATCCTTGCAGTTGACCATTCTCTCCAGGAGTACCATGAATAGTGATATAGGCATAATCAAATGTCTTCTTCTGGCCATTCTCCATGAATGAGAAATCATTCTTGTCGATAGGCGCCTGTGTGCCATCAGACAGTTTCACATGCCAGTCACCTTTCTTGAGGTCAACGATATAGAGGTTGTAGTCACCCTCATGGAAAAAGGAGTATATACCAGCTCCTGAACGCAGAGAAACATCATGCTCGGATGAGTCTCCACCACATATTATTGCTATAGTTCTTTTCATAGTTGCCTGCAAAGGTACGATTAAGCGAGCAAAATACCAAACAAAAAGAAAAAAAAATGTTTTTTCTTGTGATATTTGTGATTTATGTGGTATCTTTGCAAGCGATTATTCGTGCCAAATCATGAAAATATTGATATTCGATACAGATGTACAGAACTATCATTTCATATGTGGCGTCATTGAAGATTATGATGTTAGATATGAGGTGATAGGTCCCTTTACTACAATCGAGCAATGTCGTGATTACCTGTTGCGACACAAGGATATTGATATCATTATTACAGATGTTATGTTAGGTAATGATTTGGTTTTTGATGTCCTGAATATTATTCCTAATCATGTGCCACTAATCTTTGTCACTTCGCATGAGGAATATGCTTTGAAGGCATTTGAATATCATAGCTTGTCATACCTCATCAAACCCGTTGAAGAAGCAGATTTGATTAAGGCTATCTCAAAAGCTGTACGATTACGTAAGGTATCACCATTACTGACACCTCAGGGCAGCTGGTCCAAAGGGGGAGATGAAAATCCTCGAATGGTTGTCAAGACGTTTAATGGCGAACGCATAATCTACTTCTCTACAATAAGATATGTAGTGTCCGAGCAAAAGAATACTTACATAAAACTACTCGACGGCAATTCCTATCGTGTAGATAAGACCTTGGACGAGATGGTAACAGAGTTGGGAGAAGAGAAATTTAAGAAGGTAAACAGAAAATTTATAGTGCCAATAGAGCA
>CAMNHS010000125.1 GCA_946539635.1 uncultured Prevotellaceae bacterium | reverse complement strand
AAATGGAAATACAAGTAGGAAATAAAATGATGGAAGCCACCCTGCTCAGCAAGGATGGCAACCATGTGAAGGTAGCCTTGGACGGAAAAGTGTATGACGTGGATGTCTGCATGCTTGAGGATAATGTGTGCTCATTGATTCATAAGGGCGTCTCGTATAATGCAGAACTGACAAGGGAAAATGACAACAAGCATTACCGCGTGAACCTGAACTATTCCGTATATGACATCAATATGCTTGACTCGCAGGCCAAGTATATGCGTATGAGGAAAAGCAAGAATGCAGTCTCCAGCATACAGCCTGATGTTATTACAGCACCAATGCCATGTAAGATTGTAAAGGTATTCGTAAAGCCCGGTGACAAACTGAAGGCGGGTGACAGCGTACTGACAATGGAGGCTATGAAGATGATGTCGAATTATAAGGTTGCAGAAGACTGTGTCATAAAGGAAGTGAATGTGGAGGAAGGCGAGAGCGTTATGGCAAATGCCGTGCTTGCAAAGCTGGAGTTAAATAACGAAAACCAAAACGAAAACGAAAAATGAACAGAATAACAGATATAAAGGAAAAACTGACGGCAAGGGAGAGAATAGAGACGCTGCTTGACAAGGGAACGTTTGTAGAACTTGATAAGCACGTCGTACATCGCTGCACCGACTTCGGAATGGAGAAGAAACATGTTGACGGCGATGGTGTCATAAGCGGATATGGCAAGATAGATGGACGGACGGTCTTTGTATATGCCTTTGATTTTTCTGTCATGGGCGGTTCGTTGAGTGCTGCCAACGCCCAGAAGATTGCCAAGGTGCAAGACCTCGCCCTGAAGAACGGTGCTCCGATAATTGGTATCAACGATTCCGGAGGCGCACGCATTCAGGAAGGTGTCGAGTCGTTGACAGGTTTCGCCCATATCTTTAAGCGTAATGTGATGGCGAGCGGCGTAATACCCCAGATTTCTGCCATTATGGGACCTTGCGCCGGCGGCTCGTGCTATTCGCCTGCATTGACGGACTTCATCCTGATGGTAAACGAGCAGAGCCAGATGTTTGTCACTGGTCCTGATGTGGTAAGGGCTGTAACAAACGAGGAGGTGGATAAGGAGACTCTTGGCGGCGCAATGACTCACAACAGCGTCAGCGGCGTGTCACACTTCTTGTGCAAAGATGACGAGGAAACGCTGCTCACAATACGCGAGCTGATAGGCTTTATACCATCAAATAATATGGAGGATGCTCCTGTCCATAGTGCTTCTGACGATGTCATGCGCGTTTGTCATGAACTGGACGAGGTAGTTCCTACAGACCCTAATATACCTTATGATATACGTAATATTATAGAGCCTGTTTGTGACCAGCAGTATTTCTTTGAGATACAACCTCAGTTCGCACAGAATATCGTTATAGGCTTTGGTCGCTTGGCGGGAAGGACGATAGGCTTTGTGGCGAATCAGCCTAATCATCTTGCCGGCGCTCTTGACATTGATGCTTCCGACAAGGCGGCACGTTTCATTCGTTTCTGCGACTGCTTCAACATCCCCCTCGTGGCAATAGAGGATGTGCCGGGATTCTTGCCTGGTGTGGACCAAGAGCATCATGGAATCATCCGTCACGGGGCAAAGATAGTCTATGCCTTTGCTGAGGCTACGGTGCCAAAGGTAACGCTGATAACGAGAAAGGCTTATGGGGGAGCATATATCGTAATGAATTCAAAATGTATAGGAGCAGACATCAATCTGGCTTATCCTACTGCAGAAATTGCGGTGATGGGAGCAGAGGGCGCTTGTAATATCCTTTACAGAAAAGAAACTCCTGAGGTTAAGAAAGAGAAGGTGGCAGAGTATCGTGAGAAATTTGCTAATCCCCTGCCTGCTGCGCGTCTGGGATACATCGATGAGATTATCTCTCCATGTGATACACGCATACGTTTAATCCAGTCTCTCGATATGTGCAGAAACAAGAATCAGAGCAATCCTCCGAAGAAGCATGGTAACATGCCGATGTAAAAAATACTTCTTGGTTAAAGAATAAAGTTTTTTTCGTTTTCGTTTTCGTTTTCGTTTTTTTTTCGTACTTTTGCACCCTGAATACAAAAAACATATACATTACATCATGCGACCAAGCGATAGTATAGTAATCATACCAACGTATAACGAGAAGGAGAATATAGAAAAGATTATCCGTGCTGTATTCTCTCTCGAGAAGTCTTTCCACATTCTGGTTATCGATGACGGCAGCCCTGACGGAACTGCTGACATTGTGAAGAGACTTATCTCTACGGAGTTTGAAGGACAACTTTTCATCGAAGAACGTTCCGGAAAACTCGGGCTTGGTACTGCGTACATAAAAGGCTTCAAGTGGGCATTGGCTCATGAGAATAACTATCAGTATGTATTCGAGATGGATGCCGACTTCTCTCACGACCCCAACGACCTGCCTCGTCTCTACAGTGCTTGTGCTGATGAGGGCTATGATGTCGCTATCGGTTCAAGATATGTCAGCGGTGTGAATGTTGTCAACTGGCCTATGGGACGTGTGCTGATGAGTTATTTCGCATCTATGTATGTCCGCGTGGTGACAGGTTTCAAGGTACATGATACTACTGCGGGCTTTAAATGCTATCGCAGGAAAGTGCTTGAGACAATAGAACTCGACAAGATACGTTTCAAGGGCTATGCCTTCCAGATAGAGATGAAATATACTGCCTATAAGATTGGCTTCAAGATTAAGGAAGTTCCTGTAATCTTTGT
>CAMNHS010000124.1 GCA_946539635.1 uncultured Prevotellaceae bacterium | reverse complement strand
GGCAAGCCTGTTTCCGTTAAAATCGGACGATATGGCCCTGTAGTACAGATTGGTTCTGCTGAGGACAAGGAAAAACCTCGCTTTGCACAGATGCCAAAGGAGTATTCTCTTGAGACAATTACTCTTGAAGATGCCCTTGACCTCTTCAAACTGCCTCGTAACTTAGGAAAGTTTGAGGATAAGGATGTTGTTATCGGAACAGGACGCTTTGGAGCTTATATCGTACATAATAAGAAGTATGTTACCCTTCCAAAGAAGACAGATCCTATGACAATAACCTTCGAGGAAGCTGTTGCCCTTATTGAAGAGAGCAGAAACGAAGAGAAAAAACGCCATATAAAGACTTTCAAGGAAGATGCTAATATGGAGGTTATGAATGGCAGATATGGTCCATATATCACCTACGAAGGAAAGAATTACAGGCTTCCTAAGGCTCTGCACAGCAAGGCTGCTGACCTTTCCTATGAGGAATGTATGAATATCGTCAATAAGGAAAAATAACGTAGCTAAGAATATGACCAGAATCATTCTTATCGGCTATATGGGGGCTGGTAAGACCACTATAGGTAAAATCCTTGCCAAAGACCTTGGGATACCATTCTATGATTTAGATTGGTATATAGAAACCCGAATGCGGAAAAAAGTGAAGCAAATATTCGATGAACGTGGAGAAGAAGGTTTTCGCATCATCGAAAAAAACATGCTTCATGAAGTAGCAGAATTCGAGGATGTCGTAGTGGCATGTGGTGGAGGAACTCCTTGTTTCTTCGATAATATGGATTACCTGGTTGGACAAGGTGATGTGGTATATCTCCGAGGAACCCCTGATGTGTTGTTCAGACACCTGAAGATGGGAAAAGGAGTAAGACCTCTGCTGTTGGGTAAGAGTGATGAGGAACTTCTTGAATATATAAAGGAGAATGTGGAGAAGAGAGAAGAATTCTATATGAAAGCCAACCATATAGTGGATATTCCCTGTATGGAAGATGAAGATAAAATACTGGATACAACAGAAAAAATAAAGAAAGAACTCGGCTTATGAAGAAATGGACCATAGAAGATTCGAAAGAACTCTATAATATCTGTGGATGGGGTACTTCCTATTTCAATATCAATGAAAAAGGAAACATGTGTGTGTCCCCTCTGAAAGATGGTGCACAAGCAGATTTGCGCGAAATCATCGACGAATTACAGCTTCGTGACATTTCAACACCAGTATTGTTACGCTTCCCTGATATTCTTGATAATCGTATCGAGAAAACTGCTTCTTGTTTTAAGAAAGCAGCAAAGGAATATGACTATAAGGGAGAGTCTTTCGTCATCTATCCTATCAAGGTGAATCAGATGCAACCTGTGGTAGAGGAGATTATCTCTCACGGAAAGAAATTCAACCTCGGCCTTGAGGCTGGTTCCAAGCCAGAGCTTCATGCTGTCATAGCTGTGCAATGCCAAAGCGATAGTCTTATTATATGTAATGGTTACAAAGATCAGGCATACATAGAACTGGCTCTTCTCGCACAAAAGATGGGTAAGCGCATCTTCATTGTTGTAGAAAAACTCAATGAAATCGATATTGTAGCAAAGGCATCAAAGAAATTAGGTGTCAAGCCAAACCTTGGTATTCGCATAAAACTTGCCTCTTCTGGCTCGGGTAAATGGGAAGAAAGTGGTGGTGATGCTTCAAAATTCGGCCTTACTGCTTCTGAATTGCTACAGGCTCTTCAGAAACTCGATGACCTGGAAATGCATGATTGCGTAAAGCTGATTCATTTCCATATCGGATCTCAGATAACAAAGATTCGACGCATACAGACGGCTCTGCGTGAAGCAGCACAATTCTATATCTCCCTCCATAAAATGGGATATAACATAGAATATGTCGATTGTGGTGGTGGTTTAGGTGTGGATTATGACGGAACTCGCTCCAGCAATTCAGAGTCTTCTGTCAACTACAGCATTCAGGAGTATGTTAATGACTGTATCTATACTTTTGTCGATGCTGCTGATAAAAATGAACTCCCCCACCCTAATCTGATAACAGAATCGGGACGTTCTCTGTCTGCCCATCACAGTATTCTGGTGATAGATGTTCTGGAAACAGCTTCTTTGCCAGAGATGCCAGAAGAGTTTGAAGCAAAGGAGACAGATCATCAGTTGGTAAGAGAACTCTATGATATCTGGTGTAAGATAAATGTTCGCTCAATGCTTGAGGATTGGCATGATGCAGAACAGATACACGAAGAAGCCCTAAGTCTCTTTTCTATGGGAATGGTTGACTTGAAAACTCGTGCTGAGATAGAGTCAATGTATTGGAGTGTATGTCGGGAAGTTCTTACTTTGACAAAGTCACTAAAGCACGTTCCAGAAGAATTACGTGGTATTGACAAACTCCTTGCTGACAAATATTTCTGCAATTTCTCTCTCTTCCAGAGTCTTCCTGATACATGGGCCATTGACCAACTCTTCCCTGTTGTACCTTTGCAGAGACTTGATGAACGTCCTACTCGTCAAGCTACACTACAGGATATAACATGCGATAGTGACGGTAAAATCACACATTTTGTTACTGGTTCTAATGTCTCAAGCACCCTTCCTGTACATGCTCTGAAGAAAAATGAGCCTTACTATCTGGGTATCTTCCTTGTGGGAGCCTATCAGGAAATCCTTGGTGACCTGCATAACCTCTTTGGTGACACTAATGCTGTCCACATCTCTATGCAGGATGGACATTATCACATAGATCAAATTTTTGACGGTGAAACCGTAGAAGAAGTGCTGGATTATGTTCAGTATAATCCGAAGAAACTGGTTCGCCAACTGGAGGTTTGGGTAACAAAATCTGTTAAGCAGGGTAAGATAAGCCTTGAAGAAGGAAAAGATTTCCTTTCAAACTATCGCTCAGGCTTGTACGGATATACTTACCTTGAGTAAGGTCAAAGGTCAAAGGCAACTTTTAACTCTTAACTCTTAACTTTTAACTCTTA
>CAMNHS010000123.1 GCA_946539635.1 uncultured Prevotellaceae bacterium | reverse complement strand
TTAACTCTTAACTTTTAACTCTTACAGCTGTCCTGCCTCAACAAGGCGTACAACACGTTCTGTGAGGCGATCCTTGCCATTGGGATCATACTCTTTTTTCAAGCTTGCACCAAACATCCATGCAAAAGCCTGATAAAAGGCTGCTCTGGTACTGCCCAAAAAGGCCTTTACTAAGTCATAGCTGGAAGAGTTTGTCTCACGATATATCAGTTTTATCAGCAGTTTTCCCTGCGAAAGAGATAATTTCTTCATGCGTGGAGTATATTCTGCCTTGATGCTCTTCTCCACATATTTCATGTGTTCTTCCCGGGCCTTCTGATTAGGCAATGTCTGGAGATATTCGTATGTCTCGAGTATCGCCCTGTTTACTTCTTTTGCTATTGGAAGCACTTTTTTCACATTTGCCACCAATCTGTTGTATGCCTGTCTCTGCTTTTCATTCTTGAATACCATAGGGCCATAGACATAGACATTGTTCATCTCAACATATTTGATGCTGTCATTGCCCTCCAGTATCTTCCCTACCCTAACCATAGGAACAAAAGTAGGGCTATCCATATCGACCTGACGGTCTTCAGGATTCACCTTATTCTTTTGTGCTGATGCAGGAAGCATAGCAAGAAAAGAAAACACTATAAATAGAGACATAAATCTTTTCACGGCTGCAAAGATACAAAGAATTTTACAATTAAAGCTACTTCTCTTCTCCTTTTTATATATTTTATGACTGTTATAAAAGTAAAAGCCCCTGAGCTTCACAGCTTAGGGGGCTTTCGGTGTTTTAAAGAGATTGTTTGGTTAGTTTATATCTTAAAGCATAGAAAATTAATTTACTGTCTTTGGTTGGTCAACAATACTGTCTCCCTGTGCCACCGAGTTTTGATCCTGCTGCACCTTCTGTAACATCTCATAAGTGCGAGCCATCTGCTCTTGTCGCTGCTGTTCTGTATCAGAATAAGGCATCTGAGCTGCTTGTCCGAGGGCAAGTACTATTGCTACACATGCTGCAGCACGCCATAGTGGCTTGAATGAGAACTTGCGCATCTTTTCCGATGTCTCCATATCTGTCATTCCTATCTCCTGCATGATGCGAGCATCAAAATCAGAACCGAGGGTTTCAGCATTTTTGCCGAATGACTGCTCACGGAACAACTCAACGTATTTACGCAAGTGGCTCGGAATATTCTCTTGTGCAAAGAATGCTCGGAGTATGTTTTCTTCTTCCAGATTCGTTTCTGCTTCAAAGTAACTATCCAGAAGTTGTTCTATGTACTTATAGTCCATTTCTTTTGACTTTATCAATGACAAGACGTATAGAGTTACACAAATGTTACAGACAAGAGTGTTAAAAGAAGTTAACAAGTTTTATTTGTGTAAAATCTTAATCGTAACTTTGCACACAGATTAAATAATTAGACAAAATGAATACAACTATACTCACAATTACAGGAAGCGATGGTACAGGAGGTTCTGGTATTCAGGCGGATATCCGCCTTATCAATGCCTTAGGTGGTAGAGCTGTGTCTGCTATCACATCCATAACCGTGCAGAATACTTTGGGCATTCAAGAGTTTTATGACCTACCCCTTGATGTTGTTCGCCAGCAGGTTGAGGCTATCATTAACGACTTGCAGCCACAAGTGGTAAAGATTGGTCTTCTTCGACGTTCTGATGTAGTGGAGATGCTGGTGGAGGTATTACAGAAGTATAAACCTCGCCACATCATCTATGCTCCTGTACAAACATCTTCTCGAGGTGATAGGCTGATAAATCCAAAGATATTCGAAACAATTGAACGTATGCTGATACCTTTGTGTACTGTTGTGTTATCTTCTACAGACCTTCCTGTCAGACCACGACGACATGGACAGGCTAACCAACTGGCTTCTGCTTTAGCTTTTTATCTTAGTTTAGGGGAATCAGAGACCATTGCCATGCTTCATGCTCAGGAGTACCTTAAACAACTGCCTGCAGAATATGCAGAGGGGAATAGCCGCTGTGAGGAACTCTACAATCAGTTTCTTGCCACAGTGGAGCGTTATCACAGTCATTACTCCGATGTGGCTTTCTATGCAGAACAGCTCAATGTAAGCCCCAGATATCTTGGGCAGGTTACTCGCAGTACTGCCAATCGTTCACCTAAAACCATCATTGATGAACGCATAATGGCTGACATTATTTCTTTGCTGACTTCCACCCATAAGCCTCTAAAAGATATCGCCCATCGCCTGGGATTCTCTTCTCAGGCACAACTATCTCGATTCTTTAAGAAACACAAAGGTCTTTCTCCAACAGAATTTCAACAAAATCAATCAAAAAACTGACTTGGGGTCTTGCCCGTAAATTTATAAAAAGCGCGACGGAAAGTAGAGATGCTGCTGAAGCCACTTTCTGCTGCTATATACTCAAGAGTGTATTCCGGATGTTCTTGCATCAGGGGAATGCTCTTATGCTCTATGCGCAGTTGGTTTATGAAGTCATAAAATGGCTGTTCACATACAGTATTCAGGTATTTACCCATATATGTACGATTGGTTTTCAAAGCATTTGCCAAGTCACCCAACGTAAGGTCTTTGTTCAAATACAACTCTTTTGATACTACCATATTCACAAATGCCTCCTTGCTCAATCCCAATGGAGGTTCAGGAACAACATTTGAGGAGGAGTCTTTCTCAACAGGAATGCTGACAGGTTGGAAATGCCAACTGTAGTATAACACCATACCCCAAAGGATGAGAGAGGAGAAATAATATAGTATATCTACATATACAGATGCATAGAGTGATGTGAGCAGCCATGATAACTGACTTATTATGGCAAAGAGGAACACTGGCATAAGCCATGAAATATCGATATTCTCGATGTTTGAGTAATTGAGCCTGATATAGTTCAGGTAACGCCTTACCTTTATATATCCTATTATCACAACGCTCCATGCATAAAACCACAGGAATATGGTGTAGGCATTTATAACATCTTCAGAGGGACT
>CAMNHS010000122.1 GCA_946539635.1 uncultured Prevotellaceae bacterium | reverse complement strand
GAGTTGACAGGTGACAGGATACGGAGTGCTTGCATATTCTGGCGTGAAATGGTGACATCTGTTGACATCTTGCGGAGGACAGCCATAAACAGTCCTTCTCCCCTATCGACACCAGGTATGAAACGCTTTGCAGGAAGTATCTCTTCTGCCTCGAAATTGTCCTTTATCCACTCTATATTCTCTTCATCCTCATGGCGATTGAACGTACAGGTAGAATAGATGAGTATGCCGCCAGGACGCAGGCAATCCCATATATCGCTGATAATAGAGCGTTGCAGCTGCTGACATTTCATAACATTCTGCACACTCCATTCCTTAATGGTTGCAGGGTCTTTGCGAAACATTCCCTCGCCGGAGCATGGTACATCGGTAAGGATAAGGTCGAAGAGAAGACCTGACTTCTTATAGTCGCTCGCGTAATTATTGGTAACAACGACATTAGGGTGTCCTTGCTTCTGCATATTCTCCACCAAGATATTGACACGTTTGCGGTCTGGTTCGTTGGAGAACAGTTTTACATCTTCAGGAAGGGCTGCTCGCAACAATGTTGACTTACCACCTGGAGCAGCGCAAAGGTCAAGAACAGTTGACAGTTGATAGTTGAAAGTTGACAGTTCTTCGCGGATGACCTTGTCAAGATACATAGACGATGCTTCCTGCACATAATATGCTCCTGCATGCAGCAGAGGGTCGAGGGTGAAGTTAGGACGTTCTGCAAGGTAGTAGCCATCCTTACAATGGGGAACAGGGTCTGCAAGAGGTAAGAGGTAAGAGGTAAGAGGTGAGAGGGGCTTAAAGGGGTTGAGCCTAACAGAAACAGGAGTAGGCTCATCGAAGGAATGAAGGTATTGCTGCCATACGGCCTCACCAAACATTTCGCGGGTATAGGATATGAATTCTGCTGGAAGCAACTATTAAGTTAAGAGTTAAGAGTTAAGAGTTAAGAGTTAAGAATTAGAAGTCAAAATAGAATTCGTCTTCTGAGGTTGGTTCTTCTTCTACTTTTGGTTTGCGTGGTTTTGGTATATTTTTCAGATTACCGTTTTCGTCAAACATATTATATGTTGTTCGAAGAACCTTGAATTCTGTGCGTCTGTTAAGGGCATTTGCGGTCTCTTGCTCATCTGGCTTTAACCTATTGATAAATTCCTCTGTCAACACATCGCCTTCATTCAACCAAGGATAGTGATCAGCTACCTTCTTACGGATGCGTTTCGGATTCTCTTCGCCATATCCTACTGGTGTCAGGCGGTCTGCTGCTATACCTTTGGAGATGAGATAGTTAACAACAGATTCAGCACGTTGCTGAGAGAGCTTCTGGTTAAACTCATTAGAGCCCCTATAGTCTGTATGAGCGGACAACTCGATAGTAATATTCGGGTTGTCATTGAGCATCGTCACGAGGGAATCAAGAGCATGTGTGCTGGATGGCAACAGGCGTGCCTTTCCAAATTCATAAAAGATATTATCAATGAGCACTGGAACAGAAATATTTGCCAACGGGAAGAGTAGAGAGTATGTCTCTGATTCCTTCACATCAGCAGGAACTGTCACCTCCTCCTTATGATTCAGGAAGCCGCCACAGGTGCCAAGGATGATATAATCAGTACCAGGCTTTGCTACATATTCGAAAGAGCCGTCACTCTTTACGAGCGAATGCTGATTGGTGCCGTCGCTACCCACAATATATGCTTCGGCATCGGGCAATCCGTAACCGTCCATCTCGTAAATCACGCCCTTGATGAGTTGTACCATTTCCGGGTTCTCAAACCACCATATATGGTCATTACCTCTGCCGTCATTACGCGAGGTAGAGAAGTAGCCACGATTATAAGCCCCTTCGAAGGTCATACCAAAATCATCTGCCTGACTGTTGAGAGGATATCCAGGATGGATAATAGTACTATCCTTATATATATATATATCCAATCCTCCCATTCCCGGGTGTCCGTCAGAAGAGAAATAGAAGTCACCATTAGGTCGGAAGGTTGGAAACATCTCATTACCAGGAGTATTGATTGGTTCGCCAACATTCTCTACTCCCATAGCCATACCATTCATGATGCGTGTGCGCCAGATGTCCAAGCCTCCTATCCCGCCCGGCATATCGGAAACGAAATAGAGCCATTCGCTATCAGGCGAGATAGCAGGATGAGCAAAAGCAGACAGTGTGTCACGAGTCAGATGGAACTCTTTTGCCTTCCCCCACGAAGCATCGGCACGATTGGATATCATTATCTTTGCATAACGTGGAGCTGCATCCTCAAAGGTACATTGTGTGAGATACATTTCCTTGCCATCTATCGAGATGCAACAAGCACCTTCGTCATAGGCTGTATTCAATCCAGAAGCGACTGGTTCGGGCTTACTCCACTTTCCCTTGTCATCCTTCTCAGAGACAAATATATCTGACGCCTTCATGCCTGTAACACCACTCAGTTCATCGCCCTCAGCATCATTGCGGGTAGAAGAGAAATATAGTTTATCATTATCCTCACCACCCAAACAAGGGGAATAGTCATCGCGACGGGAATTGAAGAAGTCCATTCGTTTTACGGAATATGCAGAGCCCTCTTGCTTCCACTGAGGTGCATTGGTAGCAGAGATGATACCATTTTTTACCAAAACAGCAGCCTGTTCTGGGGTATAGCGGGAATGCCTTTCTGTTAACGTAGAAGTGTCATTATCCAATGAATCCTGCAACAACTGAAATTCCGCCAATGCCGTCTTATACTCACCATTCTTCAGCAGAGCCCTTGCATAATCCAGACGGTCAGCAGCAGGGATAGTACCATAACGCACAGCATTTCGATAGCCACCCAAGGCTCTCGTTGTATTGTTGATGTGATTGAAGCATCGTGCCATCTTCAGAGCACGCCTTCCACGATATTCCTTCTCTTTTGCAGGTGTCTTGGAATATGCACGACGATAGTATTCGCCAGCAACATAATATTCTCCCAGGGCAAGGGCTTTATCTCCTTTTCGCTCTATGCTTGCCTCATCACAAGATGCTGCCAGCATAAGGAATGCCAGCAGGAAGA
>CAMNHS010000121.1 GCA_946539635.1 uncultured Prevotellaceae bacterium | reverse complement strand
TATCCGCGTCCTACCTGCGGACCGCTTACCCACAATTCTCCTGCTGCACCGATTGGCTGACGATGTCCGTAGCGGTCCATTATGTAGAGGTGCATGTTCGGTACGGCCTTGCCGATAGGGATGTTCTGTTGCTTTTCTCTCACCTCGTAGGCAGTAACATAGCAGATGCTTTCCGTCGGACCGTATCCGTTGAGCAGCAGATATGGCGGTGGGGTGACGTCTGCCAGTTTCTCGCCTCCCGTAATGAATACCTGCAGCGAATGGTTCTCTATGTCGTTGACAAACTGTCTCGCCACCTGGGTTGTCATAAAGCCGTGCGTGATGCCGTTTTCCTCGAAGTATTCGTTGAGGGCTATGAGGTCGAGCCTCATCTCTTCCGGTATGATATATATTGCAGCCCCTATTGTGAGTGGTGCCCACAGTTCCTGCAGACAGGCATCGAAGCCAAAACTTGCGTAAGCCCCTACCCTGCTGTCTTCGTGCAACTGATACACCTTTTGGTGCATGCGGCAGAATGCCATCACGTTCCTGTGCTCCAGCATCACGCCCTTCGGTGTTCCTGTAGAACCGGAGGTATAGAGCAGGATGAACAGGTCTGACGGGCTTATGGGTTGAGAGTTTATAGTCGAAGGTTGAGTTGCCGGAAGGTTATTAATATCCTTTGTCAGCAACACCTCACCTTTGTATGCGTCAACGATGTCACGCATATCTTCATTGGCAATCAACAGTTGCGCGTCAGCATCCTGCATCATGAAGTTCAGACGTTCCTTCGGATAACTTGGGTCCAACGGTTGGTAGGCGCAACCAGCCTTCAGTACACCAAGCGATGCTATTGCCATCCATTCGCAACGGGGAATGAGAATGCTGACAACAGGCTCGGACCTTTCTTTCAGTCGGGCGTGCAAACCCTTTGTGAAAGCGTCGCAAGCGCCGAGCGGACCTTCGACCTTTGACCGGACATAAAAGGCTATGCGGTCGCTCAGTTCATCTACTTCACGATATGTATATCTTCTGTCCTTGAATACTACTGCCGTTTTGTCTGGCTGCAGCTTTGCCAATTCCTTGAAAACGCCTACTACCGTTTCCGTTGAATCGATTGGCATATCGTTGTCATTAAAACTGTCCAGTTTCTTCCATTGCTGCTCCCCTGTCAGGCTGATGTCGCGAAGCATTTCCTGCGACAACATGCCGTTTACCACTTTCTCATAGCTGTCAATGTAGGTTTCAACCAGAGCCTTGGAGTATTCTCCGTCAAACTCTGCTCGCAACCAGATGTGTCCGTCGCATATATATGCCTTCATGTATATGCGGTCGTCCTCTTTGTCAAAGCCTATGAGATGCGTCTGCATCTTGCTTCCCATCAGGAGGGTATCTGCAAACATCTCCCCATGCCACACGAAGGTATTATTGCTCTCAAGATGCAGGTCGTTCATCATGTCCATGTATGAATAAGCCTCATACTTACGGCATCCCGCCATCTGTTCTTGCTGACGCTGCAGGAGGTCCAGCACCGTTGTATCATCATCAAACTTGCAATAGAACGGCAACGTCTTGACAAACATGCCCTGAGTCCTGCCGAGCCGTTTGTCAGAACGTCCGTTGAATACGGTGCGTGTCAGCGAAGCCTGCTCATTGTTATATCGTGCCAGCATAAAGGCATACGCCGTAGTGAAAAGCGTACTCTTATAGATGCCGTTGTCCTTGCAGAAGTTTTCTACCTGCTGCAGGTCTATCTGCAATTCGCGCTCTGCAAAGTCTGTCGTTGCGCATGATGGTATCTGGTCGGGCAGCAGACCGGTATTCAGGTCTTCGCAATCAAAGTTTTCTGCATACCATTTTCTTCCTTCTTCTCTGGCATCCGATTCCCGCAAAGCCCTCTCGCGTTCTGCCTCTTCTGCCAGCGTCATTGCCTCTGGCTCTATACTGCCGCCTTCGTAGGCTGTTTCTATGTCGTGCAGCAGTGTCTGCATCGAAGTTCCATCATTTATAATATGGTGACAATCCCACAAGAGGTAGTAGTGCTCTCCGTCCTCCAGAATATTTACATGGAACAGGCGTTCGCCAATGAGGTCGAAGGGCTTTACATATTTCTGGAAGTCCTTGCCATCGGTCTGCTCCACCTTTAGCGACAATGGTTCCTCTTCAATGTACATAACAGGTATTTCGTCACCATTCAGCTTTAGTCGTGTGAACAATGTCGGATGCGCCTTGATTGCTGTCTCTACAGCCTTACAAAAGCGTTCGCCGTCGAGTGACTTGTCAAAGACATAAAGATAAGGAAGGTTATAAGCCAGTTCTCCCTTTTTGTCCATACACTCTAAATAGATGCCCATCTGCGATTGCGTCAATGGAGTATATTGTTTGCTGTCCATGTAGATATAGATATATTGTTGTTGTTTAAGTCTTCATTTGGATTCTCGGTGCGAAATTACAAAAATTTATTTATCCGAACAAGAAAAACATTTTTTTTGTATCTTTGTAACCGCTTTTTTATTTAATGTCACAGCGCGTATGCCCTGTAGCGCCCTTCGTCGCGAGGCTGACGGATGGCTTTCCGCACCTCGTGGGCAGTACGGTGGCGATACTTTCTGTACTGCTGGCTTAGCACACTGACACTGGTGAAGCCGGCGCGACGGGCCACCTCATCATAGGTCATCGACGTATAGCGCAGCAGGTCGTCGGCAAGACGGAACATATAAGCGTGGCGAAAATCCCTCGCACTCATCCCCGTCATAGTGCGAAACCATCCCAACATGTGTTGCCGCGAACATCCAAGCTGCTGGGCGAGCCAGTCCATGTCGCTGTGTCCCTCTGCCATCGAGCGAGCTATAAAATCTATTACCGATATGCCGGTGGGAGCCAGATTGCGCTCCATCGGAACCCACTTCACATCTCCGTCCTCAGTATATACACGGCGGGATACAAAGGGCGAAATATAAAGGTCGTCAAGTGTTAAGAATTTTGGTGTTGCCATCTCATATCCTTTCTTTGTTTTGGTTATCGGCAGCAAAGGTAATACTTTATTTTCAAATAACCAAGGGGTTAAGCATAAAAATTATATTTTCATTTCTTACCACACACCCCCGAGTGATAAAATTGTAATCGGTAGATTTT
>CAMNHS010000120.1 GCA_946539635.1 uncultured Prevotellaceae bacterium | reverse complement strand
ACGCCACCTTCCAGCTTTACAGCCTGGCAGTTGGTCTCGCTTATTATGCGTCCGGCATTGATGACAGCATCCCTTACAGATGTCTGGTATGACATAAACGGCATGTCAACCATAACGAAAGTATTTTGTGCACCACGACAAACGGCTTTGCCATGATGTATCATGTCTTCCACAGTAACGGCAAGGGTGTTGTCATATCCCATTATGACATTTCCCAATGAATCGCCCACAAGTATCATATCGACACCAGCTTCATCTATCGTCTTTGCTGTGAGATAGTCATAGGCAGTAAGGACACTGAGCCCTCTCTTACCCTTGAGACTTAGAAAATCAAATATTGTCTTTTTCATACGGGGTGCAAAGGTACGATTTTTTAAGGAGTTAAATCTTATATATGGGTTAAAAGAAGTTAAATGTGTGGGTTTTGGTATAAAAAAGCGGAAATATAATCGAAATATGTAAGGTACTTTGTACCTTTGAGGTCATGAAAGTAGTAATTCTTGGTTCAGGAAATCTTGGCACCCAGTTGCGTTATGCTCTTTTGGATGCAGGTCATGAGATACTTCAGGTGTGGCATCGCAATGAGAATATTGTTGCTGGTGCTGATGTCTATATCATCTGTGTAAAGGATGATGCTATCAATATAGTTTTCAGTCAAATAGAGCAGAGTGGGGTACTGCAAACCACTCCTTCTCCTGTTGTCGTCCATACTGCCGGCAGTGTGCCTATGGGAAGTCTGTCGGGAGTGCTTTATCCTATGCAGTCTTTCTCAAAAGACAAGAGGGTTGATTTCTCTGAAATTCCTATCTTTATAGAGGCTGCCAACGCTGATGCCAAAAAGGTTGTCGAGGAACTTGCCAATAGCATTTCCAAACATGTCACAGAAGCTAATTCCGAAACGCGAAAAAAGTTGCATCTTGCTGCTGTCTTTGCTTCTAATCTCTCAAACCATTGCTATCGTCTGGCAGAGAAACTCGTAGAGAAGGAAGGGCTTGATTTCAAACTCTTCGGCCCCCTTATTCGTGAGACAGCATCCAAGGCCTGCATCATGTCTCCGAAGGATGCGCAGACGGGTCCTATGAGGCGTGGCGACAAGGAGGTGATAAAAAAACAGATGGCCATGATTGATGACCATCTGACACGTGAAATATATCGTCTTTTTGCTGAGTCTATTAGCAGGGATTATTAGTTCTTGCGCTTTGCCACACGCTCCATTGTGATGTGCTTGAACTTATTCATTGCTTTATGTACCTGATACACCTTCATTGGTGATATCACCTTGCAGAATTTTGCATGATAATCAATTTCGATTTTCTTTATCTGCAGATCCAAATCGTCAACGTCCTTTAACAGCTTTGTAGCCTCTTTGTCATTTTGTGGCTTTGCCTTGGCGAATTGACGATATTGTCTGAAGAGAGTTCTCTGCTTCTGCAACATCTCCCTGAATACTGGCATAAATGCTGCTGTTTCCTGTTGTGTCAGCTGTGCCTCTTTCACTATGAAAGCCTCTTGGGCACGTGCAAACTTCTCAGGGTTGAATTTATGTTCTCTGTCAGGACGATCATTATGCTTTGGTGGCTGTGCACTCACAGTAAGTGTTGTGAGCATCAGCGCCAATATAAAGAATAACTGTCTTAGCTTCATCAAAGTGGGTATTTATAAAAAATTAGTTTTCTGATAAGTATTTGTAAATATCATCCTCGTCAACCATAGCATAGTCGATGTAGTCATTGACATATTCCTCGCCGTATGTTTCAGAGTTTGTTGTCATTTCTGTCTTTGTGTTAACATCGGCAAGTTTTTTATCCTGTTGATACAGGCGTATTGTTACGCTGCTGATGAGAGCACCGGCAATAGCTGCTGCAACAGCAATTTTAACTCTGGTATTGAGAGATATGATTTTTGCTGACTTCTTCTTCTCCTCTTGTTTCGGAGTCTCTGGAATGTTAGCCATAATACGGTCTGCAAGGGTATCGAAATATCCTTCTGGCACCTTGTATTGGCCTTTGTCCGTGAATTTGTCAAGATTTACGTTCATCATCCTTTATACTTCTTTAATATGTTAGTTACATCATATTGACGTCATGCGTTGCGAAAGGTTTAATTTTATTTTTTCTACTGCATGATGATAGTTGGCTTTCAGTCCTCCTTCCGAGGTTCCCAGTATCTCCGAAATCTCCTTGTACGACATATCGTCAAAGTATCTCATGCAGAATACTGTTCTTTGTGCTTCGGGCAATGTGTCGATGATGTCTCTCAACACCTTGTCCAGTTCGTCACCATCAAAGTATATGTCCGAGAAACCAGCCAGTGAGACATCTCCGGAGGTACGATCTGTTATGACAGAATCGTCTGTAAGGTTGTCCTTGTGTTTCTTTTCGCGTCTCAGGAAGTCAAGAGCTTCATTTACTGCAACACGATGCATCCATGTAGATAGCTTTGAGTCACCACGAAAATCGTCAATCTTGTTCCATAGCTTTATAAAGGTATTCTGCACCACATCGTCTGCATCCTCGTGGGTGCCGACAATATGACGCACAATCCAATAAATCTTCTCGCTATATTGATTTACGATTTGGGTGAACGCTCTATGCCGCGTCTCAGTATTGCGCAGAGCTTGTAGGAGCGCCTGCTCATCCATAGAATTTATCTTTGAATGCTTATCTTCTTTGAGATATTACCTACCTTAACGGGGTAGATGCCCTTTGGAAGATTGGTGAGGTCGAAATATTTCAGGTTGCTGTCAATCTTTGCTACCAAAATCTCAACACCAATGAGATTGTATATATGCAGCACCTTGCCCTGAGCACCAGATACCGCCAAAGTGTTACCCGTCAGTTCAATCTTTACGGGTTGTTCTATTTCACTGAGCTCAATGCGTGCAGAAGCAGTATTCTGCATACATGGCATAAATGTCAGTGCCATAGTCAATGATAATATCGTGAGTATCTGTTTTGCCATAATAATTGCTTTTTCTGCCTGCAAAGGTATAAAAAATCATCTAAACCTGTTATAGAACTTTGTCAGAATATTGTGTTTTTAGCATAATTTAACATAAAAAGCACCAATTGGATAGTCTCCAACTGGTGCTTTTATATATGAATAATGTGTTTATCTTAAGGTCAAAGGTCTAAGGGCCTAACCTGAAACTTGAAACCTGAA
>CAMNHS010000119.1 GCA_946539635.1 uncultured Prevotellaceae bacterium | reverse complement strand
AGAGTCTTCTTTTTTTCATAATAGTTTTTATTTACTTTAATATATTATTTTTATGGATGTTTTCCACATTACGAAGATACGCAAACGAGGCATAGTGGCGTCGCTGCTGCCCATAGTCTTTATCACCCTCATGGGCATAGGCCTCGCGCTCGAAGGAGATATTGAAATAAGCCTGTGTGGCGTTACGATACTGCAGCAGTCGCACCAGCCATTCC
The DNA here is from genome assembly GCA_946539635.1 of uncultured Prevotellaceae bacterium. Taxonomy (GTDB): domain Bacteria; phylum Bacteroidota; class Bacteroidia; order Bacteroidales; family Bacteroidaceae; genus Prevotella. Next base: position 3,172 of record CAMNHS010000119.1, on the reverse strand, counting down.
ACAATATACCATATAAAGAACCCTACGAACAGTAGTTCTCGCTGCTGTAGGGTATGAATGTGTTCGTGGCGCTGCTCTGCAGGCGAGAGACGATGCTTAGCAAATACCACTCCGCAGAGGTTGACAGCGTAGAAATGCCTGCCAAAAGGGATTATGGAATTGAGAATTACCAATTGACTTTATCGTATATTCGGGCAAGAAGCCCTATCAATGCCATGTGGGCTGGGTAGTAGTAATAGAAAAACTTGCCGAGCCAAGGGCTACGACCTCGCTGTCCGTTATACTGAGACAGCAACGGCACCACAAGCCAACAGGCTAAGTGAACCATACCGTAAATCTGGCTGTGGAATATGAAGAAGGCAACAGCATAGAGGGAGAGAATAAGCATCAGCCACAACATCTGCTTATGGAAATTACCCCTACTCCGCCCTATCATCAGGATGGCAAGAGGTGCTGCACAACTCCAGTCGGAAGTTAAGGTGAGCAAACAGGCAAGTATCGTAATGCCTATCTTATGCCAAAGCTGCAACTGTCCCATATCCCAAACCTTCAGCAATATCAAGCCCCACAACAGAGGCCAAGCGATACTGGTAGCATTAAAGAGCAGATTGTCGAGAGGATTAAATCCGGACATATTGAAATAGCAGAAGGCAAAGTGGCTCGCCACAGCCAGCAAGAACAGCCGGTACAGATATCGGAAGTAGTTGTGGGTGTGGTAGTAGCCTTCTGCCACAAAGAATATCATCATCGGAGCTGTCAGCCGTCCTATGATGTGCAGTAAAATCTGTAATGGTGTCTCCGCCTGCTCATAGGTCTCGATGCCTACCCAAGCCAAGTGGTCGATTGTCATAGCAATGATGGCAATGACCTTCAAGGTATTACTGCTCAGTCCTCTTGCTATCATAATCTCTGGCGTGTACTACTTCTTTCTTACGGGTTCACAAGTAAGGTTGATACCGAGTTTCTTGAATATCTTTCTATCTACTTCGGAAAGCATTACGGTGGCATGTACCTGACAGCCTTCTAACTGAGGGAGGGTGGCAAGAGCTCTTTCGCATCTTTCGTCGCTCTCACTGAGAACACTCAGGGCAACAAGCACCTCATCGGTATGCAGACGAGGATTGCGACCTTTCAGAAATTCTACCTTTGTCTTCTGAATCGGCTCTATCATCTCTTGTGGTATGAGTTTCACGTCGTGATCTATGCCAGCAAGATATTTCGTCGTATTCAGGAGCAATGCTGCTGAAGCGCCCAAAAGTGGTGTCGAACCACCTGTGATGATTGTGCCGTCAGACAATTCGATGGCAGTACTGGTGTGGCCTGTTTCTTCTTTTCTACGAAGAGCCGCTCCCACTACCTTACGATAGTTCTTGTCTATCTTTGCCTGATTGAACAGCATGCGGATTTTCTTTATCTCCGCCTCGTTATTGGCACCATTTGCAAACTTGTTCGTAGCATCATAATAACGACGGATAATCTCCTGCTTTGAGGCTTCCGCACAAACATCATCATCACTGATGCAGAATCCCACCATATTAACGCCCATATCAGTAGGCGATTTATAAGGGCTCTCTCCATAGATGCCTTCGAAGAGGGCATTCAAGACAGGGAATATCTCGATGTCGCGATTGTAGTTTATGGCTGTTTCGCCATAAGCCTCCAGATGGAATGGGTCAATCATATTGACATCGTTAAGGTCCGCCGTAGCAGCCTCGTATGCGATGTTTACAGGATGCTTCAATGGCAAAGACCATACTGGGAAGGTCTCAAACTTTGCATATCCTGCCTCAATGCCACGCTTGTGTTCATTATATAACTGCGACAGACATACTGCCATCTTTCCTGAGCCAGGACCAGGGGCTGTCACAATAACCATCGGACGTGATGTCTCTACATAGTCATTCTTACCGAATCCCTCGTCAGAAGCGATAAGGGAAACAAAATGTGGATAGCCGTCAATGAGGTAGTGGACATAAGACTTGATGCCCAGGCGTTCCAGTCGTACCCGGAAATCGTCAGCAGCATGCTGACCATTATAATGTGTTATCACCACGCTTCCTACCATGAAGCCACGTTCCATAAAGGCATCGCGCAAGCGTAGCACATCCTCGTCATACGTAATACCCAAGTCGGCACGCACCTTGTTCATCACGATATCCTCAGCAGAGATAACGATGACGATTTCTATCTGGTCGCTAATCTTGCTGAACATACGCAGTTTGCTGTCAGGTTGAAAGCCCGGCAGCACACGACTGGCATGGTGGTCATCGAAGAGCTTGCCGCCAAGTTCAAGATATAGCTTTCCCTTGAATTTTGCGATACGCTCTTTCAGATGCTCCGATTGTATCCGTATGTATTTTTCGTTATCGAAACCTATTTTCATATTTTAAGAGTTTCAAGTCTCAATAACCTATAAACTTTTATTCAGATTTACCATTTCGATGGCAGAAATCATGGCGTCAGCACCTTTGTTGCCAGCCTTTGTGCCAGCACGTTCTACTGCCTGCTCTATAGAGTCAGTTGTAAGGATGCCATTGAGTACTGGTACACCTGTCTTGAACGCAGCCATAGCGATACCCTTTGCACTCTCATTTGCTACCATATCAAAATGTGGGGTAGCGCCACGAATTACGGCTCCAAGACATACTATTGCATCATACTTGCCGCTTGCTGCCATTTTCTCTGCAGTAAGAGGAATCTCGAATGCTCCCGGAACAAGCACTAATGTGATGTCATCGGTATTACCACCATGACGTACGAAACAATCTTCTGCACCATTAACCAAGTGGTCAACGATAAAATCATTAAAACGAGAGGCAACAACGCCAATCTTCATGCCAGTAGCAACCAGCTGTCCTTCAATCTTTTTCATATTCTTGTTTTGTATTTGTTGTTGGTTTCTTTACATGTAACAAATGTCCCATCTTTGCATATTTGGTGTACATATAGAATTCATCCTTCTCATTGCAGGTCATCTCGATAGGTTCGCGTCCCACTACCTTCAGGCCAAATCCATCAATACCAGATATCTTCAATGGGTTGTTTGTCATAAGAATCAGTTCACGAATACCGAGGTCAGCCAGAATGCTTGCTCCTGTGCCATATTCCCTCAGGTCGGCAGCAAAGCCGAGTGCTATATTAGCCTCAACAGTATCCATTCCCTGATCCTGCA
>CAMNHS010000118.1 GCA_946539635.1 uncultured Prevotellaceae bacterium | reverse complement strand
ATAAGGATAAGAATAAAGACCAGAACAAGGACAATAACCAGAATCAGGAACGTCCTAAGGATGGTCAGATGAGTAAGGAGAATGCCGAGCAGTTGCTTAATGCTGCTGTACAGGAAGAGAAAGCAACACAGCAGAGATTGCAGAAGGCAATGGCAAAACCATCTCGTCGCAACATAGAAAAGAATTGGTAAATGCAAAAAACACTAACGATATTACTATGCACACTGTTATCGATGCTCTCTCTTGGCTTGCAGGCACAGGGCATAAGGGTTGAGGGACCTACAGCAGTATATAATGGTGAGCAGTTTCAGATACGATACGTTGTAAACACTACTGACGTAAAGGGTTTTCGCATGGGAACCCCTCCTGATGCCTTCGAAGTGCTTATGGGACCATCGACATCTACACAGCAGAGTTTCTCAATGGTTAACGGCAAGACATCACACACCTCGTCAGTAACCTATACTTATGTTCTTCTGGCACGCAAGACTGGTACCTTCGTAATTCCTGCTGCCCATGCTACTGTGGCAGGTTCCAATGCGGCTTCGCAGGCCCTGAAGATAACGGTTACTGCGAACCCCAATCCTAATGCCGGTCATGGTGGTCGCCCACAGCAGCAACGCAGCCCTGCCCGTGTAAATCGTGCCGGAACACGGATAACAGGTAATGACCTCTTCATAAAGGTGTCTGCAAACAAGTCGCACGTATATGAGCAGGAACCAATACTGCTGACATATAAGGTATATACCCAAGTAGAGCTTACGCAGCTGCAGGGAAAGATGCCTGACCTTAACGGCTTCCATACTCAGGAGATTCCTTTGCCACAGCAGAAGAGGTTTCACGTAGAGAATGTCAACGGCAGACCATACAACTGCGTCACATGGAGCCAGTATGTGATGTTCCCACAGATGTCAGGAAAACTGGAGATACCATCTATCACCTTCAAGGGCATCGTTGTGCAGGAAGACCCTAACGTAGATCCATTTGAAGCCTTCTTTAATGGTGGTTCTGGCTATGTGGAGGTGAACAAAGAGATAAAGGCCCCAAGTGTCAGCATACAGGTTGACCCTCTGCCACAGAAACCGGCAAACTTCTCCGGTGGTGTGGGTGTCTTCTCTGTTGAGGCTTCCCTCGACAAGAATCAGGTGGGAGCAGGTGACCCCGTTAATCTGCACTTCGTAGTAAAGGGTGTTGGTAATATGAAACTCATCAAGGAACCAGTACTCGACTTGCCGAAGGTGTTTGAGAAATATGACGCCAAGGTGACAGACAAGACCAGTCTCACCAGCGATGGCGTAACTGGCAGCATGCTGTATGACATACTGCTCGTTCCGCGTTCAGAAGGTGAGTACACCATCCCTGCCATCAGCTTCGTATATTTCGATACTCGCTCGTCATCCTACAAAACCCTCACCACTGAACCTTTGACGCTGAAGGTGACGAAAGGCAAGGGCGGGGGCTCTGCAGCAGACTATTCGCAGCAGAGTGATAAGGATATCCATAACTTCATGATTGGTGGCAACGAAGCCGAAGACCCACAGAATACCTTCTTTGGCAGTACTGCATACCTTGCCCTCAATGGCGTTGTGCTGGCAATATTCATTGTGCTGCTGATAATCTTCCGCCGTCGTGCTATGGAACTGGCAGATATCACAGCATATCGTGGAAAGAAAGCCAACAAGGTAGCAACAAAACGTCTGAAGAAGGCAGCCAAGTTGCTTAAGGCTGGCAAGACGAATGAGTTCTATGACGAAGTGCTTCGTGCCCTATGGGGATATGTTGGCGACAAACTCGCAATACCTGTAGAGCAGTTGACACGTGAGAATATTTCCGAGAAACTTGCTACACGAAAAGTAAGCGACGAGACAATAGGAAAATTCATTGAGGCCCTCGACGAATGTGAATTCGCACGCTATGCCCCAGGCGACCCGGCAGTAGCGATGGAACACACCTATGACAAAGCCTCCGAAGCAATAGAAAACATCGAAGACGGAAAATGAAACAGATAATCATCATAATCCTAATGGCATTTGCCCTTTGTGTCCATGCAGGGAAGGCTGCTCCAGCAGTAAGTCCTGACCCCGATAGCGCACAGGAGTACTTTCAGCGTGGCAATGCCTTTTACAAGCAATGCGACTATGCTCATGCAATGGTGTGCTATATGAGAGCGCAGAAAACAGAGCCACTCAATAAGGATATACAGCACAATATCAATATCACCCGTTCAAAGACCGTCGACAAGATGCCACCAGAGAGTAACATTTTCTTCGTAGAATGGTATAAAGCCCTCGTGATGACAAATACCATCGACAACTGGGCAATGATATCTATCGTGTCGCTCATTGTGGCTCTGCTGCTGTTCCTGGCATATCTCTTTGTCAGCAATATAGCAGTTAGAAAGGTGTCTTTCTATACCTGCGTAGTGTCATTCCTTGTCTTCTGTTTCTCCGTCTTCTTTGCGTGGAACAGGAAGTACCTCCTAAACATTCACGATACCGCTATTGTGGTGAAGGAATCTGTCGCCATAAAGAACCTTCCATCAACAAAGGCGCCAGAGACAGCCATCATCCACGAAGGGACATGCGTCCGCATAACAGATAAAGACATGAAAGGATGGTTTGGCATCCGTCTCTCCGATGGCAGGGAAGGTTGGATAAGAGCCGCATACGTAGAGTTGATATGAATGAGATAAATATATTCGACCGCATGGGAATACTCCTCTTCTGGGGGAGTGACAGCGCTCTGTTAGACCACTTGGCTATCAATCTGACAGATCCGCTGGCGTGGGTGCCGTTTTTCCTGACGTTGCTATACATCGTACTGCACAACCACAGCAACAAACGCGAGCGACTTGTCTGTCTGGCAGCAGTATGCGTCACGCTCGCTCTGTCTGCAGGAGTGTGTAATCTCATCGTAAAACCCCTCGTCTGCCGTGTGCGCCCCTGTAATGTGCCGGAGCTGAGGGAGATGTTCCATGTGGTGAGAGGATATGCTGAGAATAACTATAGCTTCTTCTCTTCCCATTCTGCCAACTATACAGCCCTCGCCACCTTCTTTATACTCCTTGTGCGTCATAGGATGATGACAGCAGCGATGGTGTGCCTTGCGCTGATAAATATGTGGACACGCCTGTATCTTGGTCAGCACTACCTTTCTGACATTTGCGTCGGAATGCTATGGGGCATCGTCTCAGGATATATCGGCTGGCGAGTATATAAGAAGTATTCCCATCAGGAATCCCAAGTGTCAGAACTTGCACCAACAGGATTCAAGTTGCAAGATATTTACATCTCAGCCTTGGTATTCATGTGTACACTATTCCTCGTAATGCTATTGTAATAAATAGAAAAAATAATGCACATTTTTGCAGTATAAACAAAAATGAATTATTAAATGTTATGAAAACAAAATTATTTTATGGTCTGCTGTTGTCTGTTATGGGATTGGTAGCAATGCCTGTGATGGCTCAGGAGGAGTATGGTTACAAG
>CAMNHS010000117.1 GCA_946539635.1 uncultured Prevotellaceae bacterium | reverse complement strand
TTTGTTGGTGATATCTATCTCAAAGCCTAAATATCCGTAGTCAGTTTTGCCTACCTGCGTTCCATTTAGAAACACATCTGCAACAAACATAATACCTTGGAAGTCGAGTACGATTCTCTTTCCTTTCCAAGCATTTTCTGCTGTTATTGTCTTTGTGTAAGTACCGCTTTCAAGTTCTTTGAATCCTCGTGCAGACAAACGACTCTTTATATTTGCTCCGGCATCGCTATTGTCTGCTTTCTCATCTGCAGCAGGAGCTACCCAAGGTTGCTCAATAAGGTAGTCGTGAGGTACGTTGATAGTCTTACTCTTTCCGTCAGCGGAAGTAAAGGTCCAGTTCCTGTTAAGAGAAACTCTTTCATTCGCGTTGGCAGTGATGCCGCAAAGCATTAACGCCCAAATAATAAGGTTAGTTTTCATAGTTTTATTTTGTTGTTTTGTAGTATTCGGCCGCTCCTAATAAGAAACATCCTAATCCATAGTCGTCAAAGTCTGGTTCCCTGACATAGGTGCATGGTTGCGAAGAAGCAGGTCTGTCACCAGATCCCTGAACATATCCAAGAAACCCATCTCTATGTACACAAGATGCGCATGCCTTCCATGCCTTGTCGATAAGTGTTTGATATTTGTTACGCTTCAGTATTCCATTATTTATTCCCCATGACATACCGTATAGGAACAATGCTGTACCACTCAGTTCAGGACCTGCATAATCTTGTGAGGCAAGGCTGGCATTCCAAAAGCCGTCTTCCCGTTGCAGTTTTTCTAAAGCAGCGGTCATAGCGAGGTAGTCTTTTTTCAGAAGTTTATAATACTTATCCTTCTTATCCATAGTGCTCATGGTGCGGCATAATGCAGCATACACCCAGCCATTTCCTCTGCTCCAATAGCAATTCTTTCCGTCGCTCTCCTTGTATGGTGGCACGAAGTTCTTATCTCTCCACCATAATCCTTCTTTGACGTTAAAGAGTCCTCCGCCACAACTGTCGCGTGTCCATAGATATGATTTTATGGCATAATCGAGGTATTTTCTATCTTTAGTGATTTGTGTCAACATCGCGTATGCTGGCATTGCCATCTGTATAGCATCAATCCATGTCCAATGATGAGTATTGCCCTGTGCTATCTGATGGTCGAAGTTCTTTTGAATAGCAGTATATTTTTCTGTTCCTCCAACCATGTTATAACGGGCAAAATATGTCTGAGCACAACATTGGTGGTCGGCATCAGCAGTTGTGTATTTGCCACCATAAACATCCCATTTATGGAATTGTCCCCATTTGTCAACATAGTCCATATAACGCACTTCAGGTGCTACTTCGTAAAGTGCCATCAATCCTTCATAATACACCCCTCTTGTCCAAAGGTTGCTAGGGCGTAGTTTTTTGAAGTTTGTGGGAGTGGTCGGGTCACTCCATTTTGCCATGAAATAGTTGTTGGCACGTTGCGCCAGTTCTATCGGGTTTTGTGCGTAGGCTCCGATAGCCAGGCATAATGTTATTGCAATAGTTAGTAGCTTGCTGTACATGGGATATTCAGTTTTGTTATTCTTTCACAAATATGATCCAATACGGCAGGTTCTGCCTTTTTAAGCCCCTTTGTTGGCGTCTCTCTATCAATCGTATAAATCATCACCTGTTTAGGAGCAATTTCTTTGATAGCCTCTATCCAAGGGGCAACATATTCCTCGCTGGTATTATCCACACCTTCTCCTCGCATGAAGATTGTCTGTATTATAACCTTGCCATCATAAGCTTTCAGTTGTTCAATGACTTCCCTTACATTGTATGATGGAGAACAAGGCCTGTCCACCTTCGTGATGTATGCCATATTAACGGTATCGAGTTTCTGTATGTTGTTGTCTACTTTCTTCAAGGCCTCAAAAACATCAGACTTGTGTAACATTGTCGCATTGCTCAATACGGAAACTTTTGCAGAAGGGAAGTATTTGTCTCTTGCTGCTATAGTATCATCTATGATGCCTGCAAAATCAGGATGCCCTGTAGGCTCTCCATTTCCAGCAAATGTTATGACATCTAAGGGCTCTCCCTTCTCGTGGCGTTCGCGAAGAACTTTTGTCAATCCCTCACAAACCTCCTTGCGAGTTGGTCTTTTGCTTTTTGTGTGGTGGTCTCCATTAAGGCCACATTCACAATAAATGCAGTCAAAGGAGCATATCTTTCCATCAGCAGGCATCAGGTTGACACCTAGTGAAACTCCAAGACGCCTCGAATGAACTGGGCCGAAAATAGGGCTGTTATATAGTATTGTCATCTATCTGTAAGTGTTTTCTGTTTTTCTTTGTTTTGCGAGAGAAATGCAATTCTATGCGGAAAGTGGTTCCCTTGCCCTTTTCTGAATTTAAGACATATATCTTTCCATTGTGATATTCTTCTACAATACGTTTTGCTAATGATAGTCCTAACCCCCATCCACGTTTCTTTGTTGTGTATCCAGGGTTGAAGACATCTTGTAGGTTCGGGCTTGTAATGCCCTTGCCAGTATCAGCTACATCTATTATGGTAAGATGCTCATCAGCATGTGCAGAGATATGTATAGACCCCTTACCCTCCATAGCGTCAACTGCATTTTTGCAAAGATTCTCAAATACCCATTCGAAGAGTTGTGGATTGACCTGAACTTTTATTTCAGGGGTGGAGTAGGTTATCTCGACCTTTTGTGAAGTGCGACGATTCATGTACTCTACGACATGCTCCAGCAGTTCGCCTAATTCCACATCTTGGATTTCTGGTGCCGAACCTATCTTTGAGAACCTGTCGGCGATGAGTTGAAGCCGTTTTACGTCTTTATCCATTTCGGGTATTAACTCATCATCAGGATAGTTCTCGCGTAGTATTTCCGTCCATGCCATCAGCGATGAGATAGGAGTTCCTAATTGGTGCGCTGTTTCTTTAGACAATCCTACCCACACTTTGTTTTGCTCAGCACGCTTCGAGGTGAGTAATGCAAAGATGGCAATGATAATGAAGAGCATGACTACAGCCAATTGTATGTATGGGTAATACTCCAATCTTGTCAATAAAAGAGAGTCATCATAGCACACCTTCAAGAAATCGTTCTCTCCAATCTGCACCTTTATCACCCTCTTCTGTACCTCCATATTTGCAGCCATTTTCTTCAGTGTTGCTATGCTGTCGCTGCCTTTAGTGATTGAGGATAAATCTATGTTTCGTGATATCTGTACTTCGCCGTTATCATCTGTCACTATAACAGGTATGTTGTGGTTTTGCTCCAGTACTTTCAGCACCAGATTCAGGTCGGCATTTTCATCAGCAGTATTCAAAGTGTGCATCGCTTCGGCCCATATCTCCATCCTTGCACGCTCCTCGTTCTCTAGGTCGCGTACTAAGTAGTGGCTTACTACCAATGATGCAGCAGCGATGGCTATTGCTGCAATTATCAGAGCTATTTTTAGTTGCCGTTTCACTTCCTTTAAGTAAAAACACCTGCTATGCTGATGTCATAGCAGGTGAGAAAATACAGATCGATTTATTGTCGGGATGACCGGACTCGAACCGGCGACCACACGCCCCCCAGA
>CAMNHS010000116.1 GCA_946539635.1 uncultured Prevotellaceae bacterium | reverse complement strand
GTCAGCAAGCACTACTCTGACTGGACCTGGAAATCAAGCCAGTTCAGTGTTAATGTTGGTATTGGTGCTACAGTCATGAGCCATTTGGAGTTAAAGGCAAACTACAACTTTGTAGTAGGAAAGAGTGCCGTTGCTTCTTCCAACAATTTTGAAGGCAATAGCAGATTTAACACATGGCAGATAGGCTTGGGCTACTATTTCTAAAGCATTCATACAATACGCAACAATAAAAGAGTCGCATCCAGATTGGGTGCGACTCTTTGTTTATATACTAACAATTCTTTTTATATTACTTCTGAACAATCAAGAATGGTGATGCGCCCCAGAAAGCCTGGTCATCCGTAACCTGAAGGGTTGTTGTGCCATCACTGTTCTTGGTAAGAGTGTAGCTGGATGCTGGCTTTTCCGTAATCAGTTTAGGCTTCTTTGATTCTATAACCACTCTAAAGTTACGCTTATCAACTTGCGTGAAATGGCTCTTATCCATATTAGCATAGTTTGCCTTCTTCTTTGTCAGGAATCCCCCTGTCAACAGCCCTTTAGCCTTCAACTCAGACTTTGTAGCAACAATGTAATATCCTGTATTCAGTTTCTGCTCCTTCGCCTCGTTCTCAACTTGCAAATCCTCTGCCACCTGAGTTACCTGTCTCAAGTCATACTTGAGGGATGAGATATTAGCATCCTTCACTTCGACGAGCTTTCTCAGGTGCTCTATCTGCCTTGCTTTGGAATCAACCTCTGCCTTAAGGTTTTCTACCATCTTTTTCAGATTTGCCAACACATTTTTGTTGGCTTTATTGTCAACAGTCAGTTTGTCTATTTCTGCCTGTTTCTCTGCCAACAAGTGTTGGAAAGCATTCAACTTTGAAATGATTTGGCTCTTAGGAGTTCCCTCCTTCATGTTGAATATCATCTTTTCCTGAATCTGTATCGAATCCATCACAGACGATATGGCATTGATGATTTCCACCATATTCTCCACTTCCTGTTTGTCCAACTGTTCCTCTACATTGGCTGTATCAACAGCCTGCTCCTGGGTCTCACCAGAACTCTTTTGATTATTACATGCAGAAAACATTACTGCCATAACAATCGCAACAAATAACGTAATCTTCTTCATTTTTATTCGATTTTGTAGTAATAATTTAGCGTTTTAACTGCCGCAAAATTAAGAAAATAAAATATAACATGCAAGAAAAACGAAAAAAAATAGTAACTTTGCGCCAAAACATCTTACGAAGAGTTTTAAATTTACAATATTATGAGAAGATTTTCAATACTATGTATTCTAATGTTGTCTTTGACGGCTGGTGCGCACGTAACAACAAAAGTGACGACATTCTTGCTGACAGGACCTATGGCGGTTAGCACACCTTTTGGGGTCGATTCCGTCGATGTTCAGGGAAAGAAATTTGATGAGAAGTCGATACTCAATGGCATAAGTTTGATGGCACCAGCTACAACAACATTCAGCGGACAGGTGCTCCCCTCTCTTGAAGACAGCAAGAGCATCGGGATATTGTCTTTCTATGTCAACAATACAAGATATATAAAGGGAAAGCTGAACATACAAGGCCCGAAGAACTATAAGCTGTTCATTGATGGTGCTGAAGCACAGCCAGACATAAAACTTTCCCCAGAGCACCATAAAATAGCCATAAAATACATTACCGATGCTAAGGCCAAGGATTCCATTCATGTCACAATAGAGGCTGACACCACTGTTACCTATACTACTGACGAACACCATCCCTTCATGTTTCATGATATGACAGACGGACGCAGAGTACGAGGCGTATCACTATCGGCTGATGGCACATACATCATAGTGACCTATCAGAATACAGAGCGTGGTGGCAATTCACAATGGAGTCGAGAACTGCGAGATGTAAGGACAGGCAGACTGATATATATTCTCAGTCGTGATGCACGGTGGATGCCGCGTTCTGCTGCCTATATAGAAGAGGAATGGGATGCTGGTCACAAACATCTCATAAAGGTTGACCCCAAAACTGGCGAGCGCACCCGTTTTGCTACCGATGTGCCAAATGGCAGCTACACCATCAGCCCTACAGAAGATTACCTTATTATTTATGCAGAGGAAGAAGGTCCTAAGGAGGATGAACAGGTTTATGAGGTACTTGAGATGAACGACCGGCAGCCTGGATGGCGAAAGCGATCCTATCTCATACGCTATGATATTACAACAGGCCTGAGTCAACGCATCACTTTCGGCAACAAAGGTGAATACCTCTATGACATTTCTCCTGACGGCAAGAAACTGCTTATCGGCACCAGCCGTTCCCGCTTGGAAAAGCGTCCTACAACAGTCAGCGACATTTTTATAATGGATGCTGCTACCCTTGCCGTTGATACCATAATTACTGCAGGAGAATTCTTCGATCATGCCGGTTTTTCGCCAGATGTCACACAGTTGTTGTTAAGAGGAAATCCTGAGGCATTTAATCGCATTGGATGTCAGTTGCCTAAAAATGTAACACCAAGTTCCGCAGAATATGAATTATTCCTGTTCGACATAACGACCAAAAAGGTGACCCCACTAACAAAAGGCTTCGACCCTTCAGTAAATGAGTTTGACTGGTCGCTGACAGACGGACAGATATATTTCTCAGCTGAAGACCGCGACTATGTCAGCATTTTCATGTTGAATCCTACAAAAGGCACTATCGAGAAACTGCCATTAGAAGGCGATGACATCTATCGCTTTGATATTTCAACACATTCACCTACTATGGCGTGGCTGGGTTATAAGACTATGGAACAGGCATCCGCCTATGTTGTATCTCTTTCTAACCTGAAGAAAGCAAGATGTCTCTTTGACGGAAAGACGGCTCTTGGCAAAGCCGAGCTTGGCACCTGTAAGGATTGGAATTATGTCAACTCCAAAGGTGAGACGGTATATGGTCGCCTCTATCTGCCAAAAGATTTTGACGCTGAGAAGAAGTATCCCCTTATCGTCTATTACTATGGCGGTTGTTCACCCGTCTCACGTTCCTTTGAGTCGCCCTATTCTCCACAGATATGGAACTCCCTCGGCTACATCGCCTATATAGTGCAGCCCAGCGGAGCAACCGGCTTTGGACAGGAATGGGCATCTCGCCACGTTAACACTGCAGGTCGCGGACCAGCAGAAGACATTATCGAAGGGGTAAAGAAGATATGCGAAGAGCATCCTTTTATAAACAAGGATAAGATAGGTTGCATGGGAGCCTCCTACGGAGGTTTTATGACACAATATCTGCAGACAATAACCGATATATTCGCCTGTGCCATAAGCCATGCAGGCATCTCCAACCACACCAGCTACTGGGGTGAAGGCTATTGGGGCTACAGTTATAGCGAGGTTTCTATGGCCAACAGCTATCCATGGAGCCACAAGGAGTTATATGTTAACCAGTCGCCACTTTTCAATGCAGACAAGATACATACTCCCCTACTCCTGTTGCATGGTGATTCTGACACCAATGTGCCTGTCATCGAAAGCCTGCAGATGTTCACAGCCCTGAAACTCTTAGGGCGCGAAGTGGCACTTGTAGAAGTAAAGGGAGAGAACCATCACATCCTCGACTATGCCAAGAAGGAAAAGTGGCTTGCAACACAAATGGCTTGGTTCCAACGTTGGCTGAAGGATGACCCATCATGGTGGGAGGCTCTCTACCCTAA
>CAMNHS010000115.1 GCA_946539635.1 uncultured Prevotellaceae bacterium | reverse complement strand
TCTTCGTCGGGTATTTCTGTTACTTTCGCATCTTGCCATAGTGACTCGATGTCATAGAAGTCGTGTGCCTCTGGGAGGAAGATATGTACGATGACGTCAACATAATCCATTGCTACCCAGTAGCAGTTCTCCATACCTGCAATTTTAAGAGGTTTCTCCCCCAGTTCCTTACGCATCACCTCTTCTACATTGTCGGCAATGGCTGATATCTGAGATGGCGAACCACCCTGACATATTACGAAGGCCTGACAGATGACACCATCCATGCCCTGCATGTCGATGACACTGATTCCCTTACCTTTCTTATCCTTTATAGCCTTTACGGCTGTTTCTGTTAGTTTCTGTATTTGTTCTGTCATTTGCTGTTATATAAATTTTTGGGTGCAAATATACAAAAAAATTTCTATTTACGCAAAAAGGTTAGATTTTCTATTCTTCTTTTTGTTGTTTTGGAGTAGGTACAAAGCCCAAAGCAGCTACCAGACAACTCATTATAGGACTTATAATATTGAAAAAGCAGAAAGGCAGATAGACAATTGTCGGAATACCCAATACCGTACTTTGTGTCATACCACATGCCGTCCAAGGCACGAGTACTGATGTCACGGTAGAGGAATCTTCCGTACTACGGCTTAGCAACTCTGGACGATAACCACGTTTCTCATATTCCTTTCGGAAGATAGAGGCATTCATAATGATAGAAAGGAACTGGTCACCCATAATCATATTGAGCAGCACACCGGAAACCACGGTAGAAGTGACAAGGCTCACGGTATTACGGACGGCACGTAGCAATATGGCTGTCAGGCTTTCAAGCATTCTGCTGGCTACCATGCAGGCACCGAAGCAGAAGGCACACAAAATAAGCCATATAGTATCGAGCATACCAGCCATACCACGTGTAGCAACAAGGCTGTTTATAGCGTCATAGCCAGTATCAACATGAGTAGAGGTATAGCAAACCTTCATTATACCCTGAAGCAGACCTGATGCTGTAACAGCCCCCTCTCCTCCTATGCCTGCAACTACATCAGTTTGCAGCACCAGTGCGCACAAGCAGGCAGAGAAAGATGACAGGACGAGGGTAATGAGAGACGGAACCTTTTTATATATGAGGAAGCCCGTAAACAACGGCACTAACATTGTCCACAGCGAAATATTAAAGGCACCGTCGAGTGCTGTGGTATATTGTGTTATCTCTACATCCTTTCCACCGAACTGAAGTCCTATGAAGAGATACAACAGCAGGGAGATAGTGATGCTGGGCACTGTGGTGTACATCATATAACGGATGTGCGAGAACAAATCAGCCTTTGCCATAGACGATGCCAAGACAGTAGTATCTGACATTGGTGACATCTTATCGCCAAAATACGCTCCCGATATTATGGCACCGGCGCTAAGGGCAGGAGGGACGCCGAGCGCATCGCCGATGCCGAGCAAGGCAATACCTATCGTGGCGATTGTCGTCCATGAAGTTCCCGTCATAACGGATATTAGGGAAGAAATGATACAAGCACATGGCAAGAATACTGCAGGAGACATAATCTGCACACCATAATATATTAAGGTAGGAACAACGCCGCTTATCATCCACGTACTCGACATCATACCTATCATGAGCAGAATAAGCACAGACACGGCAGCATCACCGACAGTAGCCTGAATAGACACTTCAAATGAAGTCCATGACACCTTATAGACAATCATGGAAATTGCGACACAGACTGCTGTAGCGAATATCAATGCCAACTGACTGGCGCCACTCAAGGCATCATCTGGTAAATAAACCAGGATAAGTACAATTAACGCGACAAGTGTCAATAACGGCAGGGCCGAAATCAACGGATTAGGTAATATTTTCTCTTTATTTTCCATTTTTCACACAATTTGTGCGCAAATTTACATATTTTTTTGTAATTTTGCGCCACATTTACCAAATTTATTATGAAAACATTAAAATTAGCATTTTTTAGCGCCCTATTCTTATTGGGCAATCTAACTGTTTCAGCAGACGACATTATTGAACACAGAGGCGATCGTTACGTTATCCACGTAGAAGCCCTCAATCCTGACAGCGAGATGACCTTATTGGATGTTCTGCATCTCTGTCCGGAGTTAATTTCCTATGATGGTAAGAACATCACCAACGGCTACAGACTGCGTACCAACAATACCCACCTTTCCGTTGACTGGGAAACCGCCCTTGAAAACATCAAGGCGAGCGAACTGAAGTATGTGCAGATTTGTAACTGGACCTCTGCAGCAAAGGGTGTCAATGGCGGCGGTGGCGTCATCGACATATACTACAAGCCCCAGGAGGGCACCTCGGGCAAGGTGGCAGTTGAGGGCAGCACATACGGTAACGGCAAACTCTATACAGACATCACGTCAAAAGTGTCACCAAACCTTACCCTGACAGGATATGCCATGACCAATCAGCAATATACAAAAGGATATCCTACTGATGGCGGCACATTCAAGTCACGCAGCACTTCTGAGGCATCACACCTTCTCATAGACTGGAACATCAGCAAGAGGGACAACCTGAAGATTAAGCTCTACCAGCAGTTTACCGACTACAAGGAGAAAGTATCGGAAATTGCAAACAGCTATACATATCCTACAATAAGCCGTTACGGCGACGTGGTTATAACATACGAGCGCACTGTCAACGACAACGGAGCATTGTGGATAGTTGAAGGCGGAGCTGACTACCTGAGCACCAACTCTGACATCAATGGAGTTTTCGGGAAAAACACAAATGCTTTCAGAGAGACTGACCCTTATTTCTTCACTGAGATTAACTACCCTGTCCTTAATAACGACCTCTGGATAATGCTGGGTTGGGAGATTGACTATGACAACACATGGTACAGAGGCGCTGGACGTGAGCAGTTCATGCTCAACAACATATACCTGCAGTTCGACTACTCTCATGGCCCATGGGTATTCACCCTGGGTGACCGTTTCAGACACATGAACTACTGGAACCGTCTGGCTATTCCTACAGACAACGGCCTGTGGTCCCACAATCGTAACAACCACGGATTCGTAGCATCTGCAGGCTATAAGACCAACGGACACTTCATACAGGCAGCCTTCGACCGTGACCACTTCATCCCTATCGTAGAGGACTTCTTTGGAGACATCGTAAATGGCAAGGGAGTATATAACACCAGCTACAAGACAAACCTCGTTTGGCGTACAGAAGCACGTTATACGTACCAGAACAAGAATTTCGTATTCTTTGGCAACGTACTCCACACATGGATGAACGACCTGCCCGGACCAAGTGAGCAGACAACAGGCATCAGAACATCTGCCACATGGAACAAAGGACCGTTGAGACTCACAGCAGGTGTAAACTACTATCATTTCCACGTTAACTCTACCCCAACAGAAGGTAGCCATACCCAAAACTACTATACCCTGAAACTCGCACCAACACTCCTGTTTGGCAAGGGATTCAGAGTATCTTCCGTATTGCTCTACACCAGCCGTCAGAAGTTGTATGACATACATCCACACCTCTATTCTTCAATAAAGGTAAACAAAGACTTCGGACGCAACATCAATGTCTTTGCCGACTTCCATGACCTCGCAGGCATGCCAACAATGAGTAGAGCACAAATGTTTGAGACATACAACAAACGCGCCTTGACAGTTGGTATGACATACCGATTCGGAGGAAAGAAGTAA
>CAMNHS010000114.1 GCA_946539635.1 uncultured Prevotellaceae bacterium | reverse complement strand
TTCGTACCTTTGCAGCGCAATTTGAGAAAATTGTCTATTTGGATTGTCCTATGGTGTAATGGTAGCACAACAGGTTTTGGTTCTGTTTGTGGTGGTTCGAATCCGCCTAGGACAACATAAAAGGTCAGCAGTTTGCTGGCCTTTTTCCTTATATTTATAATAAGCGTATATCACCACGCTTTCTCGATTTCTGTGCCTTGATAATAGAACTTCAGGATATCGTCGTATGGTATTCCCTTGGCACCCATGACGGCCGCGCCTATCTGACACAACCCTACTCCGTGCCCCCAGCCTTTGCCATTGAGGATGAAACGGGCTGGCCATACATTCTTGCTCTTGTCGGCATGGCCTAACAGCCTGTCTTTCAACTCTCCTGCCTGTCCCAACAGGGTGTCACTCTTATTTGTCGTCGCAACAGTGAAGGCGGAGCTATAGAGACAGGAACGTGACAGAGCCTTGCGAATGGCAAGCTCCTTGCCAATAGTCTTCTCTGCCTTATCGCCCACAATACGCAATGAGGAGATACGACCGCTCTTGCCACGCTCAAGGGCTTCCAAACTGAGGATGTGTCCGAAGTCGATGCCGAGATTATCCTGCAGTATCGACGCCAACTCCTCTTGGGTATATGTGACGAGCCAATCATGGAAGTCTAACGTTTCCTGATCATAATCCCTGAGCACCTCAGAGAGTATCTTCCTATCCTGGGTATTACAATATGGGTCATGAATAGAACGCAGATATGGCTTTTTGATATTCTCCCAACAGTACTGGAATTCCTCCGTAATACCACCGCAGCACTTAGAGTAACGTGTATCACATATCTCCCCCTGATAAGCTAATACCTGGCCACACGTCTCACGTACCGCCTGTGCCACAGTAGGATTGACATACGACGTGATGCCCTGATACCTCTGACAATGGTCATCGGCACACACATCATACAGCTCATGTGTTGCGGGACGTGATGTTGCCATCAGCCACGAACGTGAAATAATAGCATGTGCCTTAAGAAGTTCAAGAGACGACGTAGCAGACATCTCGGAGGTTATAACGCTCTCGATATATTTCTCTACCGGCAGTTCATTGATGGCAGTCACACCATCTTTCTCCACCACGAAATGCAGAGTACCCACAAAGGTCTGCGTCTGCTGACGCTCCCAATGGAAACCAATGCCTATCATAACATTCTCTAAAGAGAAGGTGCCTGGGTCACCAGCGGTAGTGGAACCTGCACCACCACCTACATTATCAGCAGGCGTGAAGGTCAATTCCTTATATAATGTGCCATTCCACCGAATAGCGCCATCAACATATTCTACTGTCTGCTGACCTGTTACGGTCTGTCCCTTAGCGATATAATCGCCATAAAGGGTGAAGTGTATCTCTATAGCGCGTACTATGCCCACCTTCACGTTAGGAGCCTGTGCCATACAAGTAATGGACGGAGCAGACGGAGAAGCCTGTGTAGGGATATGCATATCCTTCTTTATTCTCTCAGCGATATCCTCTGCTGCAGGCATAGTGATGCTCACCTCTTGCAGGATGGCCGTTGCCTGCTCTGCCGTCATAGCATTAAAATCCTCCTCCCGAGGTGTTATTATCAGTCCCGCCATATCGAGGGCGCCTGGTGACACCATAGGATTAGGATATGCAGCAGGACGATGGTTGCTGCGTGGGAAGACGAGGGTGATATATTCATTCTCATGCTTCCAGGCAATGATATTCATCATCGGTTCGCCCTTACCTGTGTCCATAGCGCGATAGAGTCGATGAAACCATGTCTCTTCCGTCTTCGCATCATTCGTAACGATAGCAAAGACAGGACATATATAGTCAGTAATGAGAGCCAGTTTCTCACCCTCATCATTATCGAGAATCACCTGCATGGTATTCTTCAGGCGCTTCCATGCTGTCTGGATAGGCACAACACCTGATGTGCCAGCCTGGAAATGCATATGGTCAGGAGCTGATGCCCCACAAAGAGGGCCATTATAGAACACCATGATGCGAGAATAGCGACGTAATAGCTGTCGGATAGTACCAAAATGCTTATATATCGACTGTGGCTCATGTGCCACCATAGGTATTGTGAAGTGTTCCGGCAAGATTGGGAAAGGATTGACCAGCAGTTCGTATGCAGTATCCTTATCCACCTTTATCTGCTTCGAGAACTGCTCCTCCGGACGATTCTCCTTACACAGGAAGCAGCGGCGTTTCATCAGGGCAGATTTCTCAATATTAGCGCCTGTTGAGACGATGCGAGCAGGATTAAACTGCACCTTCAGTTCATCCAACTCCTTCACCTTCACATTTGCCAGCTCTGCATAACGCTTACAAGTAGCATCCCACACCTCTAACTGACGATTATGGAAACGCTGTAAGGCATCGCCCACATTAACCTTCAGCAGACCCTCATTAACCTGCTGACGGGCCTTTATCTCTATTGTGCGCAGGCGATCCTTATAAAGATTATTGGCATTTACCTTCTCAATGCTGAGAGCAGCATCGCTGTTGCCACTCCATCGACGACACAGATATAGTTCTTCAAAGATACGTCCAATCCTGAAGAAACGAGAGAAGGCAAGACCAATGGCATAGTCTTCGCCATAGCTGGTATTAGGGAAGCCGATATGACGTATCAGCGGAGTAAAGAATGCACGTGGAGCACCCAGACCATTGATACGCAAAGCATTATTAGGGCCATTCTCATCAGTCCACTCCTTATGGTCTATGAGACCAGGAGGAAGGGTTTCGAGATTGAAGTCGCAAATGCGATAGGAACCTATCATCATGGCAGCCTTCTGACGATAGAAGGCATCCACTATACGCTGGAGGGTCTTTGGGCTGGAATAGAGGTCATCGCTATCCAGTTGAACAGCAAAACGTCCGCAGTAATCGGAATGGATGGCTTCATTCCAACAGCCACCAATACCAAGGTCGGTACGCTCTGGGATGATATGTATCAGACGTTTATCGCTTATGCTACCAAGGATAAACGGTGTCTGGTCTGTAGAATGGTTGTCAACAACGATGACATTAAAAGGAAACTTTGTCTCCTGAGAGAGAGCACTCTTCACTGCATCAGCAATGGTTTTCTCACGATTGAAAACAGGAATGACGACAGATGCTTCATATTCAAAATCCTGCTCATTGAAGTCAACCTCCAACAATTTTGTAGTATCCACCTTAGCGCCAATGGCAGTAAGATGTATTGTTGCAGCCTGTTCCATCTCAATCTGCAGGCTGCGGTTCTGAGGATTCACATAGTCAAACTGTTTTGCCCCACTGGCACGTGTATCACGCTCCTGCTCCGTATATAGATACTCATTCAGGTGAAATAGTTCGCCACTACGCTGCAGGAACAGACGGAAGGCATACCATGCAGCATAAGCATACTGTTGCTTCTGCTGTTTCATGAAAGAACGCAGCAGGCTGGAGCGTACCAGCACCAACTGTCCAAAGTCGAAGTCATCACGAATGGAGCCCTCCTGATAATCAATAGCAGGACACTTACGGATTTCTTTTTTGCCATCTATAGTTATTTCTTGGTATCTGTCAGCATATACAAGCACAGACGCTGTTTCACGCATAACACGCTGCATGCGAGCCAGAGCATTCTGACCCAGGACATAAGGAGTAGGTTTTAGCGACAACAGAACAAACTCAGTCTTTATCTGCTCCGCTATTGCGGCCATTTGTTCTGAAGAAACAATCCCAGGGCTGCTGGGACAAAGGGTAAAAACATCAATATTAACCATGTTTT
>CAMNHS010000113.1 GCA_946539635.1 uncultured Prevotellaceae bacterium | reverse complement strand
ATAAGGTGGGGATTTTGTTATATATATACCTATTTTATATATTTTGGTGCAAAGTTACAATTTTTTTTTCATATTAGTATGAAAAATGGAAAAAAAATATCAAAAAGCGTGAGAATCTACTTTATGTTGTATTTCTTGCTGATTTTTTTGACGTGGGTCAATGCCTGGGTCAACATAATAACCTTTTTCTCCGGAAGTACCGTCAACGGCATCTTTTATGGTCGTTCCAGTTTGTTCTTGCCATAGTTCCTCATAGTCAGGAGAGGTGTTTCCAGGTGGGACGATATTGGTGTCGAACTGGAGTTCTAATAAACTTGAATCCTTAAAATTACCATAAAGGTAAATGAAATGTTGGGCATAGCCGGTATTTTTTATTGTATTAAAGTCTATATTTATAAAGCCTTGCTTATGGGGAAGAATTACAATTGGCAACTCGTTATTTTGTGTCAGGCAGCCACAGCTGGTTTGTATCTCTCTTATAAATAGAGGATTTTCGGAAATATTCTCAATGGCATAGGAAACACGCATTATTTCTCCCTGCACAACTGGGTAGTAGTGACGTACGGGGTCTGCAACAATTACAGTTGCGGGCTTCAAATTCTTTTCGCATGCTGCAAACAGAAACAGTGGTAACGCTATCAGTAATAATTTCTTCACTCCAAATATCTTAATTCCTAATTCTTGAATATTTTAATTCTTCACTCTTCACTCTTAACTTTAAACTCTTAATTCTTAATTCTCTTTAGTATCCTTCTATCTCGTCGATAGACATAGTACGATCGGCTTTGTTGCGACGTATGGTAAGTATCAGTGTTCCAGAAACGTTTGACGGGATATTGAATTCTGCTACAGCCCGTTTTTGTTCTGCATCGTATGTCTTAGGAACTACTGTTCCCAGTTCTCTATTGCCTGATGAAAGAATAACCTTTTCAGGCAGGATGATATGATACTTGGGATTATTAACCAAATACACCTTCAGTTTCTTCATTCCTACAATCCTTGGTATAGCAATCTTCAAGTGTGGATCTGCTGATGATAGCATTTGTCCGCAATGGTAGTTGGAGGGCAATCCCAACAGCCCGTCTGTCAGTATGCTGATGTCGCTATATTCTTCATCAAGGGCTGTCATGGGTTGCAATTGTTTTCCTAACAAAAGGTTCCGCTTGGATTCGGCCTTGTGGGACAGCATCTGTTGGTATTCATTATAATAACTGTCAATATACCAGAAAGATTCGCTGTATATCCGGATATTCTTTGCTGTAAGCT
The DNA here is from genome assembly GCA_946539635.1 of uncultured Prevotellaceae bacterium. GTDB lineage: Bacteria > Bacteroidota > Bacteroidia > Bacteroidales > Bacteroidaceae > Prevotella. The sequence goes on along the minus strand of CAMNHS010000113.1, from coordinate 2,600 downwards.
TGCGCAATCCATCTAATAATATATCACTATCATCTGTTGAATGGTTTAGACGATTCAACTCAAGTCGTGTCAATGCCATAGCTTGCCACATAGTCTCAAGTTCTGCTCTCTCTTTACCATCTGTCTGAGGAAGAACTGCTGCCAGTGATTGGTGGAATTTTACAAACTGTTGTTCGGGCAGATATGTGGCGAGAGATTGTGTGATACCTCCATAAAGGGGTAGGGCGTGGTTCTTATTGGCTGTCCACTCTTCCTGCTCTATCACAAAATTAGCTACCAGGTCACCTGCTGTAGGATAGTGCTTGTTACAGTATTCTGTCACCAATGCCTTCCAGTCATCATATGGATTGAGAAGCAGTTTGCTGATGACATAAAAGTGTAGTTGGCTAAAGGTGCTATGGTCTGTTCCACTACCATTGAAAAAGACGCCATTGACTCCAGCCTCCTTATACATCTGCAGACGTCGTTGCATGATATTCAGGATAGGGAATGGTGTCATATAGTCATCAAAGTTATTGACATAGTCCCATACATATACATGCGCCATCTTGTCTTTCCACTTTTTCATCAGAACTTTAAAATTCTCCTCAGCCTTTGTGCCTGTAGCTTGTAACGGATAGGTCATGGTGCTTACCAATACTCCTGTGTTCTTTGGCATATCATGGTTTGGCACCTCACGTGTTGACATATAGTAGGAGGTGAAAAAGAGGTGGTTGTCAAATCGCTTTGCCAATCTTTCCAGCATGTAGCTTACAGCAGGAGTAGCATTGTTGGCAGTATTACCGTGGCTACGACAAAGCTCGCATGTACATACCATAGCGTTGTCATTTGGCAGTATGGCAAAACGCTGCTGCTTGCTTTCTCCGTAATTGTCCTCAATATATGTCACGATATACTCATATAACTTGTCTGACGAAAAGCAGAACTGCTCGTCTGTCCTGTTGCCATTCACCATTGCAAATATACTTGGTGCAGGGTTTGAGGGAAGAACGTGATGAAGGTTATGCCCCCAAATGCCCCAGTCTGAATCGAGATTGTTCAACCCCAAGTCCTTAGCATCGTCAGAGTCTTTCTCTGGAAGATATATCTCTTTGTATTCAAAGGGGGATTCCTGAGCTGTTCCGCAGCTATTACTGAAGCAGACCATTAATAATGCGGAAAATAATGTACGAAGTTGTCTCGTCATAGATTTTAATTAATTTAGTTATTTAGAATGCTACATGTAGTTGCGCTGTTATGCTATATATGTTACGATATGAATCATGTAATTCACCATAGTTGTCGCGATAAGGGTTGAAGCAAGTGTTCCAACTGCCTGCCAGTCCTAAATATAGGTTGCGAGTAACCAGATATTGAGCATCGAAACCTACCATTGCATTCGTGTGTGACACATTACGCAATGCTGTCTGCTCGAAGAATGTCAGTTCTGGGAAAGAACCAATGCCTGTCAGCAGGGACACGGATGATATGTTGTCATCGTTGATGAAGAGTTTACCTTTCAGTCCGACATTATAATAGATGGAACCCTCCATGAGTGTGACATCTACATTGCAGGATGCTTTAATGCCTTCCCAAGACTTCTCAATAGCAGGAGTCACTATAAATAGGTTATACTTGTCATTTTTTGATGTACCGCCATCAAGGTATAGATATGTCTCAGGTGTGCGTCGATATCCCAGCCTCAGTGATGGAGTCCAACCACGATCCATGTGATATGCTGCCATGACGTTGGCACCTATCTTGTTGAAGAAACGGGTAGAGTAGGAGGCATTTACCAAACCGCTCCATCTATGATTAAAAGTACGTTCCCATTGCGCCATGAGTTCCAGACCAACACCGCCAGAGCTATTGTCGTCATCGTTGTGGTATCCATCAATACCCTTGTAGCTGACTTGCCCGGTATAGGTGTTGATGCTGTCAATACGACTGTAGGCTATAGTGGCTACGGAATAGAGGTGACTGCTGATGGCAGGACCGTCATGACGAGAATCAAAGGCAGCATAGGTGTAGGAAGCGTCAACACGATTCTTTTTTCCTCGGAAATAGAGGTATCGTAGATGCTGATAGTATTCCTTTTGCTCAGCATTATTAGGCACATAATAATTCCTTTGGTATTCGTATGCCTTATCGTACACTTTCATTTGCTCGTATGCCAAACCTTTCAGATATAGCAGTTCACGATTCTTGGCATCATATACGAGGGCACTATCGATGACACCTAATGCTATGTCCGGCATGCGGACTTTGAGGAGCTGTTGTGCCCATTCGGCACTAATGCCAGTGAATGCTGCATCGAGCATGGCGCGATCTTTCTCAATAGGTTTCTTCAACAGGGCTAATGCCTCAGTGCTACGTCCCTGCATTTGCAATGATATTGCCTGTTTTACTATAAAGTATGGCTCATTAGGGAACGATTCGTAACCCTGACGAGCGTATTTCTGGAAAAGGTCATCTTTCTTTAGTGTCTGACTCATATTGATGCAACAACGTAGAGCGGGCTCACTTTTTGGCAACACTTCCAATAGCTGCTGAGCCTCCTGAAGTGCTTCGTCGTAGTTCTCCTCTTCGATGAGAAAGTGTAACCTGTTTGCTACGATGTC
>CAMNHS010000112.1 GCA_946539635.1 uncultured Prevotellaceae bacterium | reverse complement strand
CTTTCGAGGACGCTGTGTTCTTTTGCGGGCTGCATAACCATCTAACATTATAAGGCAGGCAAATGTCGCAATAAGTGCAACAATTCCTGCCCTTGTCAGACATGATGTTCTGCTGTAGCCCTTCATGTTCGTGTGTATTCCTATAAATGAGAAATTATCTTATCCAACCTTCGTATTCAAAGTCACAATCTTTGTAACGGTCGTCAATACGAACGTATGTATTCTTTATCTTGTCCTGAACCCATTTCTTCAGTACTTTTGCCTGTTCTTTTTCAAGTACTATGTGGCTCATTAGTTGGAAATCTTCTGTTATTGTGGCTCTGTGTCCTTCGTTTCTTGCTTTGAGTCTTACGATGGCACATACAGTCTTGCCACGAGAGTTGGTCATAGTGAATGGGTTGGAGATTTCTCCCACCTTCAGATTCTCGATGGCGCGAGCTACCTCTGTTGGCAGTTCCTTCATCTGGAAACGTGATGTGCGACCTTCTTCTGTGATGTTTGCCATCAAACCACGATTATTTTTGGTATCCTTATCATCAGATATTACAGTAGCTCCATCTTCAAAAGTGAATTTCCCTTCACGAAGATCTGCAGCGATAGAGTCCATTCGCAGCATTGTCTCGTCAATAGCCTTCTGTGGTACTGTAGGCTTCCTGAGAATGTGGCGACATTTTATTTTGTCTCCTCGACGGTCAATAAGCTGGATGATATGAAAACCGAACTCAGATTCTACGATTTTTGAAATCTTATTAGGGTCTGTCAGGTTGAATGCTGCCTGAGCAAAAGCAGGATCCAGCATACCGCGTCCTACGTAATCCATCTCACCACCATCACGAGCGCTTCCTGGGTCTTCAGAATACAAGCGGGCAAGAGTGGCGAATGATACTTCACCTTTTTGAACACGGTCGGTATAGCCACGCAACTCATCCTTTACCTTGTTGATTTCCTCCATGGGAATTCTTGGCTGGTTGGTGATTATCTCTACTTCTACCGTTGTAGGTACGAAAGGAAGACTGTCTTCGGGAACGGTTTGGAAGTATTCGCGTACATCAGTTGGACGGATGGCAACATTCTCCACAAGTTTTTGTTTCATGCGTTGTGCCAGTTCACGATTCTTGAACTCGTCGTGCAACTCCTGCTTCATCTTCGTGATACTCTGCTTACGGTATTCTTCCAGTTTCTCTTTGGAACCAATCATCTGTATCCAGCCGTTTATCTGCTGGTCGATAGCCTGAGATATCTCGGATTCTGTGACAACAATACTGTCTAATGCTGCTTGGTTAATGAAAAGCTTTTGCACAGCAATAGATTCTGGAATACGACAATCTGGGTCACCATCCCAAGTGATGCCTTCCTGTTCTGCCTGCATACGAGCAATTTCGATGTCAGAACGCAGAATAGCTTCATCTCCGACAATCCATACTACCTCATCGATATAATGTGGATTGGTGATTTCAGGTTGTGCAACCTTAGCAGAATCGACAACGATGCTGTCATTATTCTGTGCAAGTGTCATCAAAGAACACAGGCAAAGTAATAAAGATAAAAAGAGGGGTCTGTTCATTTTATTTTATAGTATTCAGAACGTCTTCATTAATAACCACAGGATAACGATTCTTCAGTTCCAAGAGCCATTCCTGCTCCTTCAGCTCCTGATAGTCAGCAGTAACAAGGGCACGCACATCAGACAAATCTTCAGGCTTCTTGATGACCTTTCCGAAGGTAGCAGTATATGGAAAGTCTTTCATCTGACGTATCTCAGCTTTTGCGTTCTTGAATATCTCCTTGTCAACAATCTTGTTGTCTCCTTCCTTGAAGATACCCTTCTCTACACGAATGCGGAGAATAGAGTCATTGTTGAAAGTAGAGCGGAGAATCTCAACCCATTTGTCAAAATCCTTACCCTTAACACTCTTCTTAACAGCATTGATATCCTTCTCATCGCGGGTATAATAAGCAATACCTTTGAAACGTGGTTCGTCCCATTTATAGTTTGACTTGTTCTTGTTATAGAATGCCTGGAGTCCTGCCTCATCATTAGCAGCCTTTTCCCAAACATCGCGATTGCTTACTTCATAGAGCAGTAAACCGTCATGATATTCTTGTATGAGATATTTCATGTCTTGGTTGATACTTGCCAAAGAGTCTGAACGCATATCCATTACCTGCTCTGGAGTCTGTCCCTTTGCTGTAGAGATGGCTTTCAGACGTGCCTGAGCCAAAGACTCACGAATGTGTCTTCTTTCAATGAATTTATAGATATCACTCTTCAGCGTGTCGAATGGCTCCAACTGCTTGTGTCCTGTTACCTTTATAATATGATACCCAACTTCCGTAAGAACTGGCTTGCTAATCTCGCCATCCTTCATTGAGAAAACTGCCTCTTCAAAGGCGGGTAGTGTCTGGCCTTTACTTATCCAGCCTACCTCTCCACCACGCATTGCATTACCTTTGTCATCGCTCTTGCTCGCAGCTAAAGCACTAAAATCAGCACCTTTCTTTAATGCATAGTAAACAGAGTCTGCCAATGCTTCCTTTGCAGATTTTAAAGAATCGCTGGGATTTTGGCCAATCATAAACAAAATATGGCTTACGTTGACAAGTCCATCAGGACCTATATTGTCTTTTGTACGCTGATATATGTTTCTTGCCTCCTGTTCTACGTCATTATCGTTGATGAGGGTAGGGAGAACTTGTTGGTCGCGATACTGTCTGAATTCCTTATTGTATGATGTCAAAGTGTCCAAACTTGCATCTAAAGCAGCCTGCACTTTGCGCTTATAGTTGGCAAAGAGTTCTGCATATTCTTTTACAGTCTTCTTGTCAATAACATCATCCCCATTATTCTTGTTGTAGGAATAAATGAATTCAGACTTTGTGACAGGCTTCCCTGCTACAGTCATTACTATTGGATCGTCAGCCTGTGCAAATGATGTTGTTGGTATCATCATAAGCAGCAAGAGACGACCCGCGATTGCTTTTTTCATAAAGATTACTGTGGTCTTGAATAGTTAGGAGCTTCTGATGTTATTATAACCTCGTGTGGATGACTCTCCAGCATACCTGCATTTGTGATACGGGTAAATTTAGCGTTGTGCAGACTTGTGATGTCTTTTGCTCCGCAGTATCCCATACCAGCACGCAGACCGCCAACGAGTTGGTAGATAACCTCTTGAACAGTTCCTTTGTAAGGTACACGACCAGCTATACCTTCTGGTACGAGTTTCTTTGCCTCTTTCACGCCGCTTTGGAAATATCTGTCTGCAGAACCTTTTTCCATTGCTTCGAGAGATCCCATACCACGATAGGCCTTAAATTTACGACCATTATATAGAATTGTCTCGCCTGGTGCTTCTTCTGTTCCAGCTACGAGAGAACCTATCATAACAGAATGTCCTCCGGCAGCCAAAGCCTTTACTACATCTCCTGAGTAGCGCAGACCTCCGTCAGCAATCAAAGGTACTCCTGTTCCCTTAAGTGCTGAAGCAACATCATAAACGGCAGAGAGTTGTGGTACACCAACACCAGCAACAACACGTGTGGTACAGATAGAACCAGGACCAATACCAACCTTTACGGCATCAGCGCCAGCCTCTACAAGCATCTTGGCTGCCTCGCCTGTTGCAATGTTACCTACAACGATATCTACGTCAGAGAAGGCTGCTTTTGCTTCGCGAACTTTTTCCACTACTCCAGCAGAATGTCCATGTGCTGTGTCTATGATGATAGCATCAACACCAGCCTTCACCAATGCTTCCATTCTCTGGAAGGTGTCTGCAGTAACACCAACACCAGCAGCTACGCGAAGACGTCCTTTAGAGTCCTTACATGCCATTGGTTTATCGGCTGCCTTTGTTATATCCTTATATGTAATAAGTCCAAGTAACTTGTTGTTGCTATCTACAACAGGAAGTTTCTCGATTTTGTGTTCCAAAAGTATCTTTGAAGCATCCTCCAAGTCAACCTGTTGGTGTGTTACTACGAGATTCTC
>CAMNHS010000111.1 GCA_946539635.1 uncultured Prevotellaceae bacterium | reverse complement strand
TCAGGATATAGTCAACGATATTTTTCACATCATTTTTATCTACTTCTCCATCAAGGTTGGCATCTGCTCCTTCTATGCTGAAGGATGTTGCAGGAGAACCGAGAATGTAATTTGTAATAAACATCACATCTGGCATACCTACTTCTCCATCACAATTGGCATCGCCTCTAACAACCCTTCCGCCATAAATCCACAGATTATCCAATCCTGTATATGGATCTGTTGCCTGTACTATGTTTGTAGCAGCTGGAGTAGGGTGGTCTAAGACGTAGTATGTCATTGCTCCGTCAGGATAGCGTCCCACACTTTGTTCCCCACCATGCTGTCCATAGAATAGGGTGTCAGTAAATTCACGCATCACTTTGTGACTATTGAAGAATGCCTGGTTATTTGCAACAAAGTCTTCGCTACTTGAAATCATCACGAGCTGGTCATCAGTATTATCAAGTTTGAAGGAAGCATGGATTTGAGAAATAGCATTTGACACCTTGTTGTCACACGAAATGTAGAGATATCCCTTTGCAGGAATAATGGTGTTGATGTTCTTGCCACCTGCTAACTTACAAAGCTGTGGATTTGCTGCTTTGTTTGAGATGTATAGTCCACTAATATCCAAGTCGGTATCTGTTGTGTTGTACAACTCTACCCAGCTGGATTTTTTATAGAGGTCGTTGAAAGACATACTGTTCTCTGCACTCACCTCGTTAACCTTTATTGGAGTAGCACGATTGATGCGAAGTCCTGTATCGTTTTTGTATTTCTCCCAAACTGCTGTCACGTTGATGCTGCCGCTTGCAGGCAGTGTGTATTCCCTTTCTGTAGAAACGATGGTTGTCTTTCCTTGTGTCTCAGCATTGATGGTTGCCTGCCACAGAATGTCTGTAGAACTTGGATTAAGGAAATTATGTACCTCTACCGCTATGACATTGGTACCCTCATGGAAGAGTGCTGCATCAAGTGTCATAGTACCTTTATCAGGATTATTGTAGGCATAGGTGGAAGCGTTGGTGTTGTATGTTATGGTACCATTAGGAAGTTGGTATCTGCCTGCTTCAACACCATTGACGTATATTACGAAAGCATCATCTGCCACATAGTCCATCGAAACGCTTGCTGGTATTCCGTCGATATTGATGGTCTTGCGGAAATAGTATGTCTGCATATATTGCGTCAGATTTGTGGTTTGTGTTTTGCCATATCCCAATGGTGCTGCACCACTATTCCAACTACTGTCATCATAGTCTGGTGATGCCCAACCAGTATTGTCGAGACTGATGCCACTGTCATTATATTTCCATGTATCTGTTGCTTCGACGAGGGTTCGTGTCTCTGCTTCCCCATTGTTACTTCTCCATCCTACAAAGCGATAGCCTGCTGGAGCATCTGCCTTCAGGGTTACTGGGGCAAAAACATAACCATCAAATTTTCCTGTTGGAACTGCCATATCATTTAATGTGATGCTGGCGCCATTGATATTACTTCCGAAGGTGGCTTGTTGCTTTGTGGTATAGATGAGATTTTGATTCTTGATGTGGTCCATTATAGAACTATTCCACGATTTGGTTAGGGTGTTCTTTATGGTGTTAGCTGTTCCATAAGGATCTACATATCCTCCTTGTGACAGGTAGGCTGTCATCTCGTCAACAATGCTCTTTACCCTTTCTGGAGTATATACCGAACCACCCATGATACACATTGCATCCACGAGTTGCCTCTTGAAAGAGGCGTTATTCAGCAGACCCTGTACTATGGTAACAAATTCTATCTCTTTCGTCAGACGTTGGTTCGTCAGACTGGTAGATGTGGAGTAGTCATATCCATAAAGTTTGTCAAAGGTGTAGTTCTGCTTACCCAAGAAAGTGGATATTGATGATGTGGTATTGAGGGCTCCGTCAAGGTCATATACCACAAAGCGGAATTTTCCGTCATTCTGATCCCTGAATGCCTTCACATTATTCTGTGGCCAGTCCCAGTTGCCAAGATAGAAATGCATTGCGAGATAGTTGATAAACGCATTGATATCCAATAGCTTACCGATCTCTCTATAGACAGTTGTGCCAGCTGCTCTTTTGGAAAGGGTATATAGCCTTTTCCACGCGTCTCGAGTACCTTCCTTCTGAACATATCCAGAATCAGGACCAATCTCAAACTGATCCATCTCGTCAGCATCCATACCATAGTTTGCTGTAGCATAATGCTTGTTGTTTGGCTCGCGCATATTCAGCACGGCATATGGCACACCATTGATATATATATGTACTGGCTGCCAAGCCTGGCATTCTATATATAACCCTGAGCGTGCTACTATCTCCTGTAATGCTGCATCCTTTATACGGCAATAATTGTCGTTACCACCATTTCGTATCTGTAAGGTCTTGCTTTTTAGGAATTGTTTGTTTTTCCAGAACTGATAGGGGAAATAGTTCTGCTCATAGAATATCTTGTTGGCCTTCAGCTTGAAAGAATGTGGAGTAAAAGCACGACTCCATCCTCCACAGGCATTTATGTTACACTCTTGGTTTACGACAGTCTCTCCATCTGTTGTAATATACTCCATATTAACAGGTCTGTCCCAATCCATGTTCCAGTTGCAGTTGTCCCCTTGGCCATTTCCTGGACGTCCGTTGCCTGATTTTTCAAACATGGCAATGTCGCTACCAAAGATATGTCGTGGGTCTGTTACTACCGATATGATAGGAAATGGCTCGTTGCCGTTATTCAGAATGAAGGAGCGGGAAACCACATTACTTGGCAGATATCCGTCTTGGAAAGCACGGAAACGATATACTGATGTTCTGCTTATATAAAAGACTCCATCTTCGCTGGTCTCTCCGTTTGTGAGGGTAGGGGTGCTGCCATCTGTGGTGTAGCGAAGTATTGCTCCGCTCGGAATAGTTACGTTGAATGATACAGAACCGGCAAAGAGTCCTCCCTCTCTGCTCACTGTCGGAGTGGCTACTTGCGTCTGCGCAAAACTGCTGCCGCTATTGCTTTGTTCTGGAGTAGGTGCTCCTGTAAATCCCCATTCTATTCCACCATCTGTCTTGCGGGCATACGAGATGCGAGGTTTTGCTGCTGGATAGGTAACAGAAGAGATGATGGTATTACCGTCGCTGAGGACTATTGTACCACCTTTCAGATTCAATTCATCGTTAATCTGGCGATAGGCATTTTTGGTGAATACCTCATAGTGTTCATAACTGATAACAGCATATCCATGAGGTGCCACATAACCATAATAATCTACCAGTTTATGCTGCTTTAGGTTTGCAGGATCACTGCTTACGTAAAGACCTCCCAAATCAACATATTTGTCTGTTGGGTTATATACCTCAAACCATGAGCCATAGTTGCATGAGGCATCAAGGTAAACGTCCAGGTTGTTTGCCATTACCTCGTTGATAATGAGGCCGTAAGGGTCGCCATATGTTATGTCGCCATAATACTCTAACTTCAAATCTCCGAAGCATGACCAGTCGTTGTTAAGGTAATTGTCCTTAATCATTCCTATGGTCAGTTTACCATCATCACCCACCTGAAATTCCAAGGTGTTTTTGTAGTATCCTTGGTCAAACCAATAGCGGGCTGACTCCATTCCGTTTGGTACATATTTTGGTTCTCTCCATGAACCTACATTCATACTGTTTCCACCCAGATTGTAATCAGAGATGCCACTGCTCACTGGTGGGAGTACAATGTAATATTTTCCTTTGGAAGTCTTGCAGTATAATGTGTCATTTTGTGATTCGCTATAACTGTCACTGGTATAAAGGGAATAGTCGTTTTCTGGGGAGCCAATGCGATAGAAACCATACAACGTAACACGATACCTTCCTGCTGGCAGTCCTGTAATCTCTTGATACTTTGTGAAGTTCATGTTCCAGTACTCCGCATCCTTAAATCCGATGTTGACATTCCAGAAGTTAGTACCTTGCCAATTAACATTGCCTTGCATGAAATCAGCATTCTTAACGAATAGGTCGGTAACATCACTCCATGATTGGGCATTTGCCATAACACTAATGGCAAATAGCAGCACAATAGAGTATAA
>CAMNHS010000110.1 GCA_946539635.1 uncultured Prevotellaceae bacterium | reverse complement strand
AAGATAAGGAAAGAAGAGCGCAAGGGCGCTATGGTGGCATTTTTGGTTGCCTTGATGCTTAATCTCCTCAACATAGTGCGCTATGCTGGGGAATTAAGTGTGAAGAGTGGCGATACCTGGAGACTCTTCGTCAGAACCTGGCATTTGTCAGGCTTTGACCCTATAACATATGCTGTCATTACAGATTGGAGAGTAGGGTATAACATCTATCGACATCCTTTGTTGCCATATTTCATGTGGCCCTTCACAAAGATAAACGAAGGACTGATGTGGCTGACTGGATATAATGGTGTGATGTTTGTGACAGCAGCATTGCTGATATTCTGTAGTGTATATTCTTTCGTCTTCCTGAATCGTATTTTTACCGATATCATCGGCATAAAACGTAAGGAAGGCTACATCCTCTCGGCACTAACATTCTCATTTGCATACATCATGCTTGCTTCCTTAGCACCTGATCATTTCATAATGTCGATGTGCTGTCTGCTGGCAACCTTGTATATCTTCGGAAGAGAAAAGGCTATTGTACCAGAGAAACAGAAAAAGGCAACAGTTTTGGATGCCTGCTTACTGTTCATCGTTACAGCAGGAGTGACATTGAGTAATGGTCTGAAGGTGATAGCTGTAGCATTTCTGTCGAAAGGAAAGAGGTTCTTCCCATATTATTTCATAACGCTTTTGGTGTTGTCAGGAATGGCGTGGGGAAGCGCCCGACTCTCTTACCATTATCTCGTAAGGCCCACGGAAGTTGCTAACAAGGAAAAGGCTGCCAAGAAGCGAGAGGCGCAACTGGAACGTTTGGTGGTGAAATATGGAGAGGCAAAGCGAGACAGCATCGAGAAAAAACTGAAGGAAAAGAGGGCACGCAGATATAAGATGAGTGCTTTCTATAGGCATACAGGAAAGCCGATAGCAAAAGGCGAATTCATGAAGTGGACAGATGGCACAACAAATCGTTGGGATGTAGCTGTAGAGTGTCTCTTTGGTGAAGGCATAATGCTGCATGAGGACTATCTGCTGAAAGACGTGCTGGTAAACAGACCTGTCATAGTGCGCTATATCAACTGGTTCAATTATATAGTAGAAGGCTTGCTGATACTATTGTTCCTCGCAGGAATATGGATGGGAAGACAAAGCAGGTTCTTATGGACTTGCCTTGCATGCTTCGCTATCGATATGGCCTTGCACATGGGACTTGGCTTTGGCATCAACGAAATAGCTATAATGTCTGCCCACTATCTATGGGTTTTGCCAATAGCGATGGCTTATCTCCTAAAGTATTCAGAAGGAAGCAGAAGAACAGTATTTTCATCGATTTTATCAGTTGTTACAATATATCTCACAATATGGAACGTGATACTCACCATAGAATTTATGTATTTCTGATAGCATTATCGGGATTGTGTATCTTTGGCGCTATGAATGGGCTGATGCTGATGCATGGCCCTGAAGCATGGACATCACAAAGGTATGGCGCATGGACGGCTTTCCATAAGGATTTTGTGTTTTCTGGCTTCGATCAGTTTACATATATTGTTGTGTCTAAGTGGCGTCCCTTGTTTGAACTGTATCGCCACCCAATGCTGGCAATCATGTTGTGGCCGCTAACATGGATAAACTCAATTCTGTCGGATTATTTTCACATGAATTGTGCTGTATATGTGGTAGCTGTGACTTATACTTTGGTGAGTACAGCAACCTGGTGTCTGCTGTATGCAATATTCCATAGGAGAATAGGGCTTTCAAGGGCTTCATCGCTACTTCTGTTGCTGTTCTACTTTAGTTTCGCTTATGTGCTGCTTGCAAGTTTCGTACCTGACCACATGATATGGACGCAATTCCTGCTTATACTTACAATATATCTTGCCAGCAGTGAGAAAGGAATGAAATGTTGGCAGGCATTGGTGATATATTTCTTTGCCGCAGGAGTGACATTGACAAATGGCATAAAGGTGTGGCTGATGGATATGTTGGCAGCATATAGTTCTGCCAACTATACAAAATTATTCCGTCGCAGCCTTCTGTATTTTATCCCTACATTATTGATGGGCTGTGTATATCTGTGGCAACAGGAGTCCCTTTTAGTAGAGGAAGAATCGTATAGGGAATTGATGCGCCAGCGTGCAATAGAGCGCGACAGTACTGCTGCCATGAAGAAATTTGCAAGAGACAGTGTTTTTATGGCAAAAAGACAAGGAAAGCAGTCAGTTGACAGCCGCTTCTTCGCATTCACTGACAATACGGTAGATAGAGTACAACTGGTATGTGAGAACTTCTTTGGCGAAGGAATTATATTGCATAGAAACCACCTGATGGAGGATGCCAATGCAAGGAAGAATATCCGTCCTGTGATAGTGCATTATAAGGATTGGTGGAACTATATTGCTGAGGCAGGAATAGTAGTGCTATTTTCAGGAGGAATATGGTGGGGTAGGAGAAAGCGTCTGTTGTGGCTCGCCATGATACCTTTCCTATTTGATGTATGCTTGCATATCGGCTTGCGCTTTGCTGCTGCAGATGTGTATATCATGACTGCTCATTGGGCATACGTCATACCAATAGCAATAGGACTAATGCTGAAAGAATGCAAGAAGATATTCCTGCAGAATACTATTATAATGATACTTGTTGTATTGACTGTATTCCTTTGGTGGCACAACCTAAACCTGCTTGTGCCTTATATACTCCCATGATTGGCGTAGTATCTTGGCGCCACTTAGGTATATTATGCCAAGATATATGATTGCGGCAAGGAATATCCTTACCAACATTAGGTAAAGCGGAACTCCCGTTATTAGAAGTGAGATATAATGGGTTACAACCGTCGTAAATGCTGCTACGAAGAAGAAAGGCAATATGTCTTTCAAAGCCTGATACCAAGAGAAGCCTATCTCGCGATTGACAAAAAAATGCCATACAAAAGTCCATGAAATGACTATAATGACATAAGCTATTACCATATCCGTAATGCTTCCTCCCAAATAGTGTACTGTCAACAGTGAGCCTAAGATAACACAACCTTGTATGATGACATTCCACATATAAATGTCACTCTTTCCGCGACTGATTATCATATTATAATATAAGGTGGCAAGAGGAAGAAAGGCACCTGCTATGCACAATAACTGCATGAGGGATGCTGAAGGTAACCATTTCTCGGTAACTGTAATGACGATAAATTCTCGTGCTATCAATGCCAAGCCAAGCATTGCCGGGAATGATATGAAGCATGTAAAGCGAAGCATCTTGGAAAAAGCCCTGCAAAGGCGTTCCTTATCGTCACCAACCTGAACAAAGGTGGGTTGGGCAATGCCTTGTATCATACCTGTGATGGTATTGCTACCCATTACGTTCCACTTCTGGGCTTGAGAATAGATGCCAGCCTCTGTCTTGTTATACAGACGCCCCAGGAGAAGGGAGAAGATGTTGTTGTTGATGTTGTTGAAGATGTATGTAAACAGCATCTTACTGGAAAATCCCAACAGAGGTTTTAGAGGAGTGAAAGATGAAGAGCTAAAAGTTAAGAATTTTGGTTTCCATTTGGAGAAATACCAACTGAAGATAGTGACGCAGAGGTTGAATGTAAGTGTTTGGGTCGCTATGCCCCAAAACGCAAAGCCATTAGCTGCAAGAGTGATGCCAACAGTTCCTGAGATAAGGAGTGACGATAGAGCCATCAAGGCGAGTTCGCGTTGCTGTAATCGACGAAAGAGAATGGCTCGTGGCACAATAGAGAAACTGGCAATAAAGAAACCTAAGAAGAAGTATCTTGAGAGAGAAGTCAGTATTGGCTCGTTATAAAACGCTGCAATCCAAGGAGAAGCACTAAACAGGATGACATAGGCAATGATACTTACCAAGATATTAAACCAAAAGACGGCATTGTAATCATCGTGAGTGGCATTGCGTTTATTTGTCAATGCAATTACGAAACCGCTGTCCTGCAAGGCTGTCGCAACAGTAGAGAATACAAGTAGCATAGCAATGAGACCATAGTCATCTGGGGATAGCAGACGAGCCAGCACAATGCCGAAGATGGCATTGAGTATTTGTGTGGCACCATTGTTGACGGC
>CAMNHS010000109.1 GCA_946539635.1 uncultured Prevotellaceae bacterium | reverse complement strand
AAAATGAAAAATTTTGCATTTAGTAAGATAAACTTCATCCTTATCGGCATTAGCATGGTTATTGTCGTGATAGGATTTTTGATGATGATTGGTGCATCGTCTGACGATAAAACATTTAACGCAGAGATTTTCTCTGATATGCGCATAAAGGTTGCTCCAATAGTATGTCTTGTTGGATTCCTTTCTGTCATCTGTGGTATCATGTATCGTCCTAAGAACAAATAAGCACAGGTTATCATGGATTGGTTAGAAACCATTATTATTGCAATAGTAGAGGGACTGACAGAGTTCCTTCCTGTATCATCTACAGGACACATGATAATAGCGCAGAACCTGTTAGGCCTCACCCCTGATGCTCTCAATGAGTCCGACAAGGCTTTTGTGCATGCTTTTACGTTTATCATACAGTTTGGTGCTATCCTTTCTGTAGTGTGTCTTTATTGGAAGCGTTTCTTCCAGTTTGACAACACCCCAGTTCCTGCTGGCAGCAATATATTCCAGAAACTGAAGCATACCTTCAATTTCTACTGGCTGTTAATAGTTGGTGTATTACCAGCTGTAATAATTGGTCTGTTAGCAAAGAAATCAGGACTGCTTGACTGGTTGCTTGATAGTGTTGAGGTAGTTGCCATAATGCTTGTCATTGGTGGTATCTTCATGCTCTATTGCGACAAGCTCTTCAACAAAGGTTCGGAGGAAACAGTTTTAAATGAGAAGAAGGCCTTCAATATAGGTTTGTACCAATGTATTTCTGTAATACCAGGAGTATCACGCTCTATGGCAACAATCGTTGGTGGCATGACACAAGGTCTTACCAGAAAGCGTTCTGCAGAATTCTCATTCTTCTTGGCTGTTCCAACGATGGCTGGTGCCACACTTCTCGATTTGCTGGATCTCATGAAGGAAGAGGCTTCTTGGGCAACAACACATAACATCACCATGCTGCTGTTAGGTTGTGTTGTGGCATTCGTAGTAGCCCTGCTGGCAATGAAGTGGTTTGTTAGTTTTCTGTCAAAATACGGCTTCAAAGCTTTTGGTATATATCGTATCATAGTTGGTGGTATCATCATCATTATGTTACTCACAGGTCACTCATTAGTAATGGTTGACTAATATGGATTTCAAAGAAGGCGAGATACTGCATATCAACAAACCCTATGGCATGACCAGCTTTGGAGCTCTTGCCTTTGTCAGAACCCGTATTTCGAAGGCTGCAGGAGTGAAGCGCATCAAGACAGGACATGCTGGTACCCTCGACCCTCTTGCAACAGGAGTCCTGACACTCTGCACAGGGAAGAAGACAAAACTAATCCCTACCCTGCAGTATCATGATAAGGAATATACTGCGACCCTACAGCTTGGAGCCACAACACCCAGCTATGATATGGAACATCCAGTAGATGCCACCTACCCTACTGAACACATTACAGAAGAAGCAGTAAAAAAGGCCCTGGAGCAATTTAAGGGTGACATAATGCAGGTACCTCCAACATATAGTGCAGTACATATAGATGGTAAAAGAGCATACGAGATAGCTCGAGAAGCAGACGACTGTCATACAATAGAAGATTCTACCCTGCCACCAAAACCAGTTCATATAGCAGACATAGAACTTCTTTGGTATAACGACGAAAAGAAACAATGCCAGATAAGAGTAGAATGTGGTAAAGGAACATACATTCGCTCTTTGGCACGAGACATCGGAAAAGCCCTCAATAGTGGCGCATACCTCACACAACTTTGTCGCACACGCGTAGGCGACGTTACATTAGATAATTGTATAGAACTCGATAATTTCCAAGAATGGCTAAACTCTCACAATTCAATTTCCCTTTAACAAACGCTAATATAGCGCTCTATCCTCACACCAGTGAACATGTGATTAAGAATGGACGTAAGAAAACTATTTTTTACGTTAAGCGTCCTGATGAATGTAACCTCGTCATCGTACAACGCAAGACAGGAAAAATTTTCTTACATAAGATTGATCGCAAAGGTAAGAGCATACGTGATGAAGAAGGAAACAAGATTCCTTTGAAGTTCAGTGACATCCTCGATTTCTTTGACGAGGGAGATACCTTTGTATTCAATGATACCAAGGTGATGCCAGCACGTCTGTATAGCCGCAAGGAGAAGACTGATGCAAAGATTGAGGTATTTCTGTTACGTGAGTTGAATGCTGACATGCGTCTGTGGGATGTGCTTGTTGAACCTGCGCGAAAAATTCGTATTGGCAACAAGTTGTTCTTTGATGATGACACCCTCGTAGCAGAGGTCGTAGATAACACCACCTCTCGTGGCAGAACACTCCGCTTCCTGCATGACTATTCTCATGATGAGTTCAAGAGACGTCTCTATTCTCTTGGTCAGCCACCATTGCCACGATACATAATAGACTTGAGAGCGAAGGAAAGTAAGAAAAATCATATCGACATTGAGGAAGATCCAGAAGATTTTCAATGTATCTATGCTTGCAACGAAGGAGCCGTAACAGCACCTTCTACGGGACTGCATTTTACACGTCAGATGATGAAGCGCCTCGATATCAATGGTATCAATAGTGCCTTCCTCACCCTGCATTGCGGACTGAGCAATTTCCAGATGATTGACGTCGAAGACCTCTCAAAGCATAAGCCTGAGTCAGAGGAGATGTACGTCAATGCCGAGACTTGTAAACTGGTCAATGATACCAAGCGCAATGGTCACAAGGTATGTGCCATAGGGGCCAGCGTTCTGAAGGCCATGGAGTCATGTGTCGGAACAGATGGCTTCATAAAGGAATATAGTGGATGGACCAGCAAATTCATCTATCCACCATACGACTTCGGATCTGCTGACTGTTTCCTGACAAACCTCTACCATCCTATGTCACCAATGATGATGGAAGCATGTGCCTTTGGAGGATATGAAACAGTAATGACAGCATACAAACAAGCTCTGAAGGCTGGATTTAAAATCGGATGCTTCGGAGATGCTTTGCTAATAATATGATTTACTTGTCCCTCGGAAGCAATATTGGCAATAAGGAGGCCAACATCTTACGTGCCTACGAACTCATAGAAGAGAAGATAGGACACATTGTACGACGTTCCTCACTCCATAAGACTGCTCCTTGGGGATTCTCCTCGCCAAACGAGTTCCTGAATAGCGCAATAGCTGTCGAGACATCTCTCTCACCAAGAGAACTGCTCAACAAGACACAGGAGATAGAACGTCTCGTGGGACGAACAGAGAAAACTGGTGACAGCGGTGGTTATCAAGACCGCATCATTGATATTGACATACTCTATTATAATGATATGGTAATCAACGAACCAGACCTCGTTATTCCACATCCATTGATAAATGAACGTGACTTCGTACTTAAACCTTTAAAAGAAATCTATGATTAACCTTCTTATAGCTTCGATAATAACGGTTTCTAATCCGTCATCATCGGACCGTATTGCTGAACCAGTAGTAATACCTGTTACCGAACAGGCAACGTCAGCTCTTGTAACATTGGGCGACAAAGAGATTCCTTGTCAACTTGATGACCTCAATGATGATGGTATCTTTGACGAACTGGCTTTTGTTACTGATATAAAGGCAAAAGAGACTCTCACCTTCTCTGTTACATTCTCTGATGGCGAGCAACGCGAGTATCCTGCAAAGGCTTATGCCTCTATGTCTATGAGAGACCGTGACAGCAAAGCAAAGAAGCCAAAGCATCTGCCAGCAACATCTATAACAGTACCTGCTTCGAGTGATGCCTTCCAGTATATCTTCCCTCATGGTCCAGTGATGGAGAGCGAACTGGTAGGTTTTCGCGTATATTCCGACCATCGTCAGGCTATCGACTATTATGGACATAAATCACTGATGATGGATATAGCAAAGACAGACTTCTACCCTACTAAGGACCAGGTGCGTGAAGGCAGTGGCGATGATGTACTATATACTGGTACCACCTACGGCTGTGGAGCCCTCATGGGATGGGATGGCAAGAATGCCGTTATGTTCCAGAAGGTTCGTAATACCACCTATGCTGTTACAGCAAACGGCCCAGTAAGAGCTATTATCGATATCACCAACAAGGGTTGGCAGCCATATCCTGACTTCCAGCCTGTAGATATCCGCACACG
>CAMNHS010000108.1 GCA_946539635.1 uncultured Prevotellaceae bacterium | reverse complement strand
GTCGGGATGACCGGACTCGAACCGGCGACCACACGCCCCCCAGACGTGTACGCTAACCAACTGCGCTACATCCCGATAAAGCTATGCAGCATGGTAGAAATTATCAAGTGCAAAGTTACTAAAAAATAACGATGCGCACAAGTATGTATTGTTATTTTTTCGTGAAAAAGTGTGAAAAAGTGCGCTTTTTCTGTTGAATGCTTGTGTAACACAGATAAAAAACTTAACTTTGCAGTATGCAAGTTTCTATATCAGCTCCAAAATATATCGATTCAGTAATTACTCTTCCGGCTTCGAAGAGTATAAGTAATAGGGCATTAATTATCAATGCTCTAGCGGGAAGTGACTGTGTTCCTGAGAACCTCAGTTGTTGTGATGATACAGATGTTACAATTGCTGCTTTGCGTGATATGCCTTATGAAATAGATATCAAGGCCTGTGGTACAGCAATGCGTTTTTTGACGGCTTATCTGTCATCAACACCTTGTGGCGAACATGTTATCACAGGTACAGAACGCATGAAGCATCGTCCTATAGGTTTGCTCGTGGATGCTATGCGCAACTTAGGTGCGGACATCACATATCTTGCGGAAGAAGGTTTTCCTCCATTAAAGATTGTTGGTCGCCATCTTGATGGAGGGCATATATCTGTACCAGGACATATTTCGTCACAATTCATTTCTGCTCTGTTGATGGTGGGTCCTGTGTTTACAAATGGGCTTACGATACATCTTACGAGCGAGATAATTTCGCGCCCATATATAGACCTCACTATCTGCACCATGCAAGAGTTTGGGGCAGAAGTAGAGTGGGTTGATGCAGCTACTATTGCTATAAAACCAAAACCATACAAGGCTGTTCCTTTTATTATTGAGAATGACTGGAGTGCTGCCTCTTATTGGTATGAGATCCTCGCTTTGCAGGAGAGAGTAGCAGATGCTGAACATGAAGGTTTAGGTAAGGTTGTACTACCAGGTCTTTTGGATGGTTCGAGACAGGGTGATTCTTCCATACGATATATCTTTAGCATGTTAGGTATTAAGACTCGTTTAGAGGATAATGCCGCCATACTGACTCCTCATAAGAGAACACTTCCTCGTCTTGATATTGATTTTGTCAGCCATCCAGATTTGGCACAGACAGTTGTTGTCGCAACAGCGTTGATGAATATACCTTTCCGCTTTACGGGTCTTAAAAGTCTTCGCATAAAGGAGACAGATCGTATTACAGCCTTGAAGGCAGAGATTGCAAAGCTTGGATATGTGCTTGATGACTCTCAGGAAGGCGTCCTTTCTTGGGATGGTACCAAATGTGAACCAATGGCTGAGCCAGTAATAGATACTTATGAAGATCATCGTATGGCGATGGCGTTTGCCCCAGCATGCATTATGTTTCCTGGGTTGAAGATTGATAATCCGGGAGTGGTGAGCAAGAGCTACCCAAACTTTTGGAATGATTTGAAAAAAGTAGGATTCCAGATTGAAGAAATTTGTTAAATATATCGCCATCATTTGTTTGGTACTGCTGACGATTGTCTCCTGTTCTACAAAGAAGAATACGAGCATTACTCGTCAGTGGCACGCTTTTACGGGTCGTTATAACACCTACTATAATGGCACTGTGGCATATATTGATGCTTCACTTGAGAAGGAAAAAGGCAATAAGGATAATTTTACTGAGAGATTGCCTTTATATACTGTTGGCAATAAAGCTTCTCGAGATTTGGGTAAGGCGAATTACGATGTCGCTATCACTAAGTCGCAGAAGACGATTCATCTTCATAGCATAAAAGCGAAACCAGAATGGAATAAGAATCGTCGTAAGACCCAAAAAGACATAGAGTGGCTTTCTCGAAAAGAATACAATCCTTTCATCTGGCGTGCTTGGATGTTGATGGGACGTTCCCAGTTCTACAAAGGAGAGTTCGAAGAGGCTGCTGCAACCTTCTCCTATATGTCTCGTCTCTATAAAGGTCAGCCTTCCATCTATGGTAAGGCGAGGGCTTGGTTGGCAAAATGTTTTATAGAGAATAATTTCCTTTATGATGCAGAAGATGTGATTCGCAATATGCAACGCGACAGTATCGATTGGAGGGCGCAGAAAGAGTGGGATTATACCCTTTGTGACTACTATCTTCATACAGAAGAACTTGACAAAGCTGCAGAATATCTTCGCAAGGTCATAAAGCATGAAATGCGAAGCAAGCAAAGGGCTCGCGAGTATTACCTTTTAGGACAGATAGAAGGTAGTATGGGGCATAAGCAGGAATCCTATGAAGCTTTTAAGAAGGTGATTCGTCAGAACCCTCCTTATGAGTTGGCTTTTAATGCTCGCATCTCTATGACAGAGGTGATGGCTCAAGGGCAGGCAAAGAAGATGATTTCTCGCCTGAAGCGAATGGCTCGCAACAGGAACAATAGCGAATATCTTGACCAAGTCTATTATGCTATCGGAAACATATACCTTGCAGAAAAAGATACAGCAAATGCGATATCATCTTATGAGAAAGGTAATGAGAAAGCCACTCGCTCAGGTATAGAAAAAGGTGTATTGCTGCTTCATCTCGGTGACCTTTATTGGGCAAAGGAGAAATATGGAGATGCTCGCAGATGTTATGGTGAAGCAATAGGTCTGTTGGATAAAGATCGTCCTGATTATGAGCAGTTGTCAAATCGCTCTAAGGTGCTTGATGAGCTGGTGCCTTTTACTGATGCTATAGAGTTGCAAGATTCGCTTCTTGAACTTTCTGTTATGGATGAAGATTCTCGAAATGCTGCTATCGATAGGGTGATAGAGGAACTTCGAAAGAAGGAGAAAGAGCAGGAGGCCTTGGAGGCAGAAGAAAAGGCTTCACAATTGCAGCAGAAATATTCCAACAACAGTAACCTCAACAAGAATACTACTCCTACGATGCCTACCCCTGCTATGAACAAAGGAGGCTCTACAACTTGGTATTTCTATAATCCTCAGGCAGTACTGCAGGGAAAGCAGAGTTTCCAACGTTTGTGGGGTAAGCGCGAAAATGTCGATGATTGGCAACGCTATAATAAGACTGTTGTACAAGATGTCTTTGGAACAGATAGCCTCGAAACTATGACAGATGAGCAACGCGATTCCCTGGCTGCTGTTGAAGAAGCCCAGCAGCAGGAAGAAGAGCGTTTGGATTCTGCTGTTAATGATCCTCATAAGCGAGAGTATTATCTGGCTCAGATACCATTCTCAGAAGAAGCAAAGGCTGCTGCCCATGAGGTGATAAAAGACGGATTGTATAATTCTGGTGTCATTTTTAAGGATAAACTCGACAATCTGTCTCTAAGCCTGAAGCAGTTCGACAGACTTATGAGAGATTATCCAGAGTATTCACCAAAGGATGAGTTGTACTATCATCTCTTCCTGCTCCATTCTCGCAAGGATGACCCAGCTACTGCACAAAGTTATGTGGACAGTTTGAGTCAGTATTATCCAGAATCGAAGTGGACAACTCTCCTGACTGATCCTTATTTCGCTGATAATGCGCGATTTGGAAAAGAGTTTGAGGACTCCCTCTATGGTGCCACTTATGAGGCCTTCCGAGGTGATAGGTTTAAGGAGGTATATGGAAATGCTGAGGTTTCGGAAAAGCGTTTCCCACTTGGTGACAATAGAGATCGCTTCATATTTATAGAAGGTCTGACAAAACTTAATGATGGAAATCCTGAAGGCTGTCTTGAGGCCATGCAGCTGGTTGTGCAGGAATACCCTCAGAGCAAGGTCAGCGAGATGGCAGGTATGATAATAAATGGTGTGAAGGCTGGTCGTCAGTTGAGGAGTGCTGGCTTTGATCTTGCCAATATGTGGGATAGACGAAATATTATTCTCAATGAAGGTGATAGCTTAGCAGAAGCAGGCCTGTCGAAAGAGCGGAATACTGATTTCGCTTTCCTCTTTGCTTATGCTCCTGATTCTATTGATGAGAATCGTCTGCTCTTCCAAATGGCAAGATATAATTTCACCAACTTCTTGGTTCGTAATTTCAATATTACCATCGAAGACTCTTATGGTATGCACCATATGATAGTCGATGGATTCAGAAATTTTGATGAGGCTCGCCAGTATTCTCGTCTGCTCTTGCAACAAGAAGGTATAAAGCAGGCATCGCAGAAGGCTCGTCCGATTGTCATCAGTCATGATAATCTGGTTCTCATAAATGG
>CAMNHS010000107.1 GCA_946539635.1 uncultured Prevotellaceae bacterium | reverse complement strand
CAGGTATGGAGGTTATTCTTCTTTCTGAAGATGAGGCTCTGCGTGCTTTCAAGATTGATGACAGACTGTATTTTGCCAAGAAGGCTGGTAATATAATATATAAGGATGGGAACAAGATAATAGAAGAGGAATGGAAGACCCTGAAAAAACTCAGCAACAGCAAGATTAAGAAGGTAAAGGATGCTGGAGTGCCACGAATTGTTCCGATGGGAGCGCAGAAAGTTGCTGCTATGCCAACAAACGAAGACTTCGAAAATGCTGCTGTCTGGAACCTTGACATCAATGGATTACCGACAGGTGCTGACAGTTTCCTGAAAATTTCCTATGCTGGCGACTGCGCCAGAATATATGCTGACGGAAAACTCGTAATGGACAACTTCTGGAATGGCAAACCTATGCTCGTGAGGATGTCAGACCTTGCAAACAAAAAAGTAGAACTGCGTATCCTGCCACTTCGTAAAGATGCACCAATATACCTGCAAAAGGAACAAAAGGAGATACTTGACAACAGCCAAGCCGCCCTGCTGCAACTTAATAGCATAAACATCTTAAAAATAGAGACTTATACAAAATAAAATCATCATAATAGCGTGAGACTAAAACCTCTCTTTACCTTCTTTTTATCCCTTATCGGCATAATAAATGCTAATGCTTCAGCCAGAGACTATCTGCGTGGTGGAGATATCTCCATGTTGAATTATGTTGAAGACATGGGAGCAAAGTTTTATACTGCTTCTGGTACGCAAAAAGACCCTCTCGACATAATGAAGGAGAATGGTGTAAACATCGTACGCCTGCGTTTGTACAATAACCCTGGCAACGAGATTAGCTATACTGTTGATGCTACCACATATACCTACAAACTTCCAGCCAACTATCTCAATGAATCCGATATTCTCAACCTAGCAAGTCGCGCAAAGGACAAGGGCATGAAGATAGAGTTGACATTCCACTATAGTGATTTCTGGACGAATGGCGAGACACAGTTCAAACCCAGCACATGGCAGGACCTCTCTTTTGAGCAACTCAAGACGGCCGTTTATGACTACACATACGACTTCCTCCAAAAGATGAATGCTCAAGGCACCACACCTGATTATGTCAGCATCGGCAACGAGATACAAGCAGGATTACTCTTTGGTCATAGCAACAACATTGACGAAGTCAACGGCTATGCCTCCAATAATAATATGGCTAATGTGGCAGCCCTTCTTAATCAGGGTAGCACTGCAGTTCGGGCAGCATGCCCTAAGGCAAAGGTAATAATGCATCTCACACTAAGTGAGAACATAAACACAGAAACATACAAATGGTTTCTGGATGCAATGCGTTCCAACAACCTCGACTACGACATCATTGGAACATCATATTATCCCTATTGGACCAACCAAAAGCCTACAATACTTACCTCTCTTGCCAACACTATGTACAACCGTTATGGCAAGGAAACGCTGATTATGGAAGTGGGGTATTCGTGGACACAATATCGTCCCGGCGGACGCTATGGCGGCAACTATGAAGGGCAGCTACACCTCAATGGAACTCCATATAACGAGGCTACGGAAGCAGGTCAGAAAAGCTTTATGCAGGAATTGCTGGCCGTTATCAAAAGCAACAGCCACATTCTCGGCTACCTGTACTGGGATCCAGTAATGGTTGAGCAGAAGGTAAGGAATTCGTGGATAAAGTCAACCTGGGCTTTCAAAAAGAGCGGAACCAAATGGTATGAAGACGGGAATATGGTAGGCAACACCACATGGTTTGATTATGAAGGCAAGGCACTGCCAGTCCTTGAGGCTGTCGGGGAAGACAGAAAAACCATCATCGGCGATGCCAACGACGATGGGGAAATCAGTATGCCGGATGTAATGTTCATCGTAAACTATATCCTTGGCACCCCAGACCCATCATTCAATACAGAAGCAGCAGATGTCAATGGCGATGGCGAGATTGGCATGCCAGACGTAATGTTCATTGTGAACTATATTCTCAACGGAAAGTTCCCCGAAAAAGAGTAACTTCAAGACATAAGACATCTTCCTTCGTAAACAAGTATAAGACATAAGATATGCAAACAAGGTTCAAGAAGAATGCCAAGGTTGCCGACATTATGGTCACTGCTATTGGCGGCACACTCTCAGTAGGAATGATGCTATACGGAATTTATCATTTCGGATTCAGAGAAACCTGGCCTGAGTTGGTACTTAATCTTTTTTACATCGCCTGCCTGGCAATGATTTGGATGTATTTCTACAACATCCGCATCACCACTCACCAATTCAACTACTGGTGCTCCTTGTCGATGGGAATGACGGTGCTGCTGCGCGACATTCTCTTCCCACCGCCGTTAGCCAACCTCCCCATGAGCTCGGCATGCTTCACGCTGGCAGTGATGCTGCTCATCATGCTGACCTATTTCTATGCCCGTCGGGAATGGAAGAGCTATACCAAGAATAACCTATGGATTATCTTCGCTATCGATGCGCTTATAGCCACACTCTACCATCTTGACATCATGTTTTATGAGCCCATCGACGAGTACACCAACTACTTCCTTACCGAAATATGGATTCGACCCACTATCACTTACGGTCTGGTGGCTTGTTTTATAAAAGATGATGAGATAATAGTTACTAATAAAATAAATAATGAAATGATGAAACAGACTCTCTTTCTCGGCAACATCATCACTATGGATGAAAAGCGGCCCTTTGCCAAGGCTGCATTAGTGAAGAATGGTATATTCGCATATATCGGCAGCATAGAAGAAGCGAAAAAGCTTGCAGATAAAGACGCACAGGTGTTGGACTACGGTGAGAACTTCATTTACCCTGGTTTCATCGAGTCCCACTGTCACGGCCATCTGGCAGGCTACCGCGCCATCGGACAGGCAGACCTGACACAGGCAGGCGTTGTCACCGACTATGCAAAATACCGTGAAGTCATGAAGGACTTCATAGCGAAAAACCCACAACGAGACTTTTATATAGCTTCAGGCTGGGTGGAGAATGAGGAATATGTCAGCAAGGCATACCTTGATGAAATCTGCTCAGAGAAGCCACTCCTTATGCAGACGGGCGGCGGACACTCCATGCTGCTCAATACAAAGGCGATGGAATGGGCAGGAATTGATGCGGCATACGCTAAGAAATGGGGTTATGACCTTGTACACGTAGATAAAGACGGTGAACCCGATGGATATATCTGCGAGGGTCCAGTGTTCGAGATAATACCGAAATTGCCTACTACAGTAGAGGATATCAAAGAATATCTGCTCGCTTGGCAGGACATCGCCTTCAAAACAGGCTTCACTGCCGTTGGCGATGCTGGCGCAGAGGTTGTTCATCGCGCTGCTCCCCAAGCATATTACGAGTTGCAGAAGGAAGGCAAGCTGAAGCTACGCACCTATGCATGGATGTATGTCACCGATAACATAGCCGACCCGAAGGCGGAAATAGCCCGCATAGCAGCCCAACGTGCCAATATGAGCGGCGAGTATTTCCACATTATCGGTGCCAAGGCATTTTTAGATGGTGTGACAGAAGCTCATACAGGTTGGCAGAATCAGGATTACCTTGACTCACCAGGCTATCATGGTGCAGAACGCTTCAACGACCACGACAAGATGGTGCAGCTGATTGTTGAGGCTGACAAGGAGGGCATGTCCGTACACGTTCACTCTGAGGGTGGTGGTGCTACCCACTATATGCTGGGCTGTATCGAGGACGCAGAGAAGATTACCGGCAATCTTGATCAGCGCAACGTGCTGGCACACCTGCATTTCGTTACTGACGAGGACGTAAAGCGCATGGCGGCAACCGGCTCTGTTCCTGCCGTAGCACCACTATGGTCACCGAAGGCACCTGGTTTGTATGAGCAGGAAGTAGCCTACGTTGGTCAGGAGTTAGCCGACCAGGCATACCCCATCAATTCTTTCTATAATGCTGGTGCCAATGTGGTCTTCCATTCCGACTACCCCGTTTCACCGATGATGGACATCAAACTCAGCATTTATACGGCAGAGAAACGTAACTATCCGAAGGAAGCGTTTGGCGGCATAACAAATCCACGCAATATGAAGGAAGCAATCACTCGCGAGCAGTCACTGCGTGCCATGACCATCAACGTTGCCCGACTCTTCCATCAGGAGCACCGTCTGGGTTCTATTGAGTATGGCAAGATAGCTAATATGACCGTCTTTGACTGCGACTTCTTGCATGATGACATCGAGAAGGTGGCACAGGCAAACATAGTAGCTACCATAGTCGATGGCGAAGAGATGTATAAAGC
>CAMNHS010000106.1 GCA_946539635.1 uncultured Prevotellaceae bacterium | reverse complement strand
TCCTTTCCTGCGGCAATCTCGAAATGATACTTTGCTATGCCGAGGTCCATGTGTGTATAGCCTATCAATGAAAATCCCTTTTTTGCCATCACCTTATGGCGATTGTCTTCTATGCCTGCATATTCGAATGAGAACTTCTGCTGATTAACGGCTGTTGGTGCCAGGAGGGCAGCCTCAACGCCTTTCCTGAACCATTCTGGAGTGTTGTCGCTGACGTTGCTCACCTGCTCTGCCGTCTTTATCTTATGCGTAACGCCTTGTGTCTCGCCATAGCCGATAGTGATATAAGCCTTTATGGTTTCTCCCTCTTCAAGGACGTATGTGTCAGGAATCTTTTTGTAGCTAAGTCCTACCCAGCAGGTATTAAGTCCCAAGGTCTGTGCCAACAGCACTATATCTTCTCCATAATAGCCTATTCTGTCATCAAGGTCATCAGCCTTTTTGCCTGCCATAACGATATAGTTCTCGACACCGCGGAACTTTCCATATTTTGCCAATGTTCCCTGAAATGCTTTCGGTTCATTCTGTATCAGCTGCATATGCAACCGCCCCACCCTGTTCAGTTCCGTTATTCTTTCCTCCAGCACTTTCACTACATCCTCTGCCAGAGGTTGTTCTTTGTATGCTCTGACGCTATGTCGCGCCTGTATCGCTTCAAGTAAATTCATCTTTGCCCTTTTATTCGCTGTAATTATGATCTACGACGATTGCCACTTCCATTCCTGGTACGAGTGGTTTTATCTCTTCTTTCAGTTGTTTGACAAGTGTTTCCTCATCATGTACTTCTATGTCAGGAATGATGTCGAACGACAGGGTGTTTTCCTCTTCTGAATACAGGAATCCATGCACCTGTACTATCTCTTTGTGACTGGTCAGGATGTGCATTATCTTTGTCTGCAATTCTGCCCTCTTGTTTTCCCCTGTTGCGATGGCATATATTCCTACAGTCAGCCCTATGCCATATTTCTCATATATTTTTTTGAATATCTTATGTGACAAAAGGTGTATCTCATGGGCAGACATCGTGTCATAGACATTGATGTGTAGTGAACCTATTTTCATGTTGGCACCATAGTTATGCAATATGAGGTCGTACACGCCTCTGACACCTTCCAACTCCGAGACATCCTTCATTATCTGGTTTGTCAGTTCCTTTGAAATGCTTGTTCCAAGGAGTTCGTTAACAGGCGATGCCAACATCTCGAAACCAGCCTTTATGATGGCAAGAGAAATAAGTGTTCCCAATATGCCATCCAGTGAGAAATCCCATAGCAGCATTACTATAGCCGAGAAGAGTGTAGCCAATGTTATGATGGCATCAAACAGGGCATCAGAGCCGGAGGCTATCAAGGCATCGCTATTGAGTTCTTCTCCCTTACGTTTCACATATCCTCCCAACACCAGTTTTACAACTATTGCTACAATAATAACTATCAGCGTAACAGTTGTATAGTTAGGAACTGTTGGGTGGAACAACTTATGTACCGACTCTATAAACGATGTGATACCAGCCGACAATACGATAACAGCAATAATGATAGCGCTGAAATACTCTATGCGTCCATGTCCGAATGGATGCTCTCGGTCAGCAGGTTTCATAGACAGTTTCGTGCCAACGATAGTAATGACACTTGACAAAGCATCACTAAGGTTATTCACAGCATCCATTACGATGGCGAAACTATTTGCTATGATACCAACCACAGCCTTGAATGCCGCCAGCATGACATTTGCTATAATGCCAACCCTACTGGTACGAATGATTTGCGAACTTCTATCCATTCCTTCTATCCTTATTTTTTATGAAAACCTCGCCTGTACTACATTTACGATATAGTCGCCAAGTTTCTCCAATTCGTTGACGATATCAACATATAGGGTGCCAAGACTGTAACTGTATTCCTGTTCGTCAACAGATACAGCATTCTCTTCCTTCAGTTTCTTTCGCATCTTATTGATGTTGTTCTCCATGCGATAGGTATCTTGAATACTATGATCTTTTCTGTGTCCATGCATTACTACATTCATTTGTGTAAGGCTCTGGGTACAGAGTGCCATCATAGCGTGCAGCTGCTCTGTCTGATGCTGGGTAAATTTCTTGTCTGTCTCATGTTTGCGTTCTATTATCTGAGCCAATTTATAGCAGGCATCGCCGATAGATTCCAACTCACCAATCTCACGCATCATCTGACGAATCTTATGTTTTGTCTCACCACTGAGATGGTCATCACTTACATGCTCCAAATACTGGGCTATCTCTAATTCTGTCTTGTCTGTAGCCTCCTCTTCCTGTTCTATCTTTTTGAAGAGTTCTGCAAACTGCTTATCACTATTTTCTATAAACAGTTGGCACACCATTCCAAACATCTTTCCTACCCTCTCAGCAAAGGCTGCTGTCTCCTTCTGTGCCTGGAGTACAGCGATTTCCGGTGTCTGTACCAAACCTGACTGTATATACTGCAGGCGGAAAGTATCCTCTTTTGTTTCCTGCTTTTCTGGCAGCAGCCAGCAGACAACTCGCTCCATCTGCTTTATGGGACCGACGAGGACGATAGTATTGGTAAGATTGAAACAAGTGTGGAACATAGCCAGCACAACAGGCAGACGTGATGCCTGCCCACCAGCAGCAGGATTATAGCCCACCAAGCCACATACCATATCTACAAAAGGATAGAACACTATGAGCACCCACGTAACACCAAATACATTAAACAGCAAGTGTGCAAGGGCTGCCCGACGAGCCTGGAGATTAGCACCCAAAGCAGCAAGGTTGGCTGTTGCCGTAGTACCTATATTCTCACCCATCACCAATGCTATGCCGAGATATATGGGCAACACCCCTGTGGAGCATAGCAGGATGGTAATTGCCATAACTGCTGCAGATGATTGCACTATACAGGTTATAAGGGTTCCTATTCCCAAGAATATCAGTATGGTGAGATAGCTTGATGTATCAAAGGAAGCAAAGAATGATATCGCGTCGTGGTTATGTTCCAAATCCATAGCCTTACCGGCATTGCTCAACATGACAAGCGAGAGAAACAAGAAGGCTATGCCAAACAGGAAGTCACCAAAGATATGATGGCGTTTTATGTAGATAAAAATTATTCCCAGCAGGAAACAGGGATATACAACATCTGTCAAATCAAGGCTGTACCCTAACGACATAATCCACGCCGTCAGAGTTGTTCCGATATTTGCACCCATGATGACCGAGATGGCCTGCAGCAACGTCAGCAGCCCTGCTGATACGAAAGATACCGTCATCACAGTAGTAGCTGACGAAGACTGTACTGCACAAGTGACGAGCATACCCGTAAGAATACCAGTAAAGCGATTCGTAGTCATCTTGGCAAGAATATGTCTCAACCCAGGACCAGCCATCTTCTGAAGAGCCTCACTCATTACACGCATTCCATAGATGAGAAGACTCAAAGAGCCCATCATCTGCAATGCTATCAACACATAGTTATGATCTGTTTCCATATTTTAGTTATCTGATTTTGCCTGCAAAAATAAGAAAAAATATTCTATCCACCAAGAAAAATTTTTCCAACAGTTAACAAGGTTTAAGAAAATGGCAGTAATGTTTATCATAGTTTAAAATTCGTGCCACTTTGTCTTTCGTTTTTGACATTTTGTCACCCTGTCACCTACAGGCACACCCTTTGCACTATGGTAAGCAGAAGCCAAGGCAAGAAAAGCCAAGGCAACAATAAAACATACGTTTAACTTAAAATATAATTGGAGGTAAAAATTATGTTGACATTAATGAAAAACAACGATTGGTTCCCAACAATGTTTGATGATTTCTTTAACAATGGTTTTATGCCTCGTGCCAACAGTACAGCACCAGCAGTAAATGTCAAGGAGACTGATAAGGAATATACTATGGAGCTTGCAGCCCCTGGCATCAAGAAAGAATATTGCCGTGTAGGCATCAATGATGAAGGTTACCTTACCGTCGCCATAGAGAATAAGCAAGAACATAAGCATGAGGACAAGAACCATCACTATCTGCGTCGTGAGTTCAGCTATTCTAACTACGAACAGAACTACACCCTGCCAGATGATGTACAGAAAGACAACATAAGTGCTAAGGTCGAAGATGGCATCCTGACAATCACAATGCCAAAGACAGCACCAAAAGAGAAGGTAACAAAGTCTATCGAGATTTCATAACCGTGGATTGTTTAACAACTAAAAAATGGAGCAGCATCGCTAATGATGTTGCTCTTTTTTGTTATTTGATTACTCAAGTCCGTCTGTCAGGAAACGTCTCAAGTGGAGATGGATAATAC
>CAMNHS010000105.1 GCA_946539635.1 uncultured Prevotellaceae bacterium | reverse complement strand
CTCCCCGAATGTCCGTATCCTCCAGCTCCTCGTTCTGTTTCGTCAAGGACTTCTACCACTTCCAGAGCAGCTTGCTCATACTTCGCAATAACCATCTGGGCTACTCTCTCACCTGGTTCTATGGTAAAAGGAGTATTCGACAGGTTGACAATGATTACGCCTACTTCGCCTCTATAGTCAGCATCGATAGTACCTGGAGTATTCAGGACCGTGATGCCATGCTTCAAAGCAAGACCGGAACGAGGTCTTACCTGTGCTTCATAGCCATCAGGTAGAGCCATAAACAAACCAGTTGGAATGAGACGACGCTCCAAGGGCTGCAATTCTATTGGTTCTTCAATATTAGCCCTGAGATCCATACCCGCACTCTGCAAAGTAGCATAAGCGGGCAGTTGCTGGCGTCCCTTGTTTACGATTTTTACTTTTACCATTTCTTCTTATACTTATGCCACGTCTGGCTTTTTATTATCAAAATAACTTCTTGCTATCAAAAAAAAGGTCTGTCTTTCCTCCATTTGGAAAGCCAGACCTTTCGTATGACGGAAATCTCTTACTTTCCGTGATGCTCGTCGCTAACTGTAAGCTTCTTTCTACCATGAGCTCTGCGAGATGCTAATACTCTGCGGCCATTCTTGGTTGACATGCGCTCACGAAAACCGTGCTTGTTTACACGACGACGATTGTGGGGTTGAAATGTTCTTTTCATTGTTCTTATGTTTTGTTTGTTGTTTCGTCTATTTCACGTAATCGAGGTGCAAAGGTACAATATTTAATTTAATTACGCAAGCATTTGACACGAAAACAAGCAATTAAATTGCATTTTTATTGATTTTTATCCATTTTTCTGCATTATTTTCATACCTTTGCGCACGTTTTAAGCCCTGAAGAGGGGCTAATATGTTGTTGCATTTTTCAATCACAAGTATAAAATAAGTTAAAATGATTCAATCACAAGACATTAAGAAGGGTGTTGCCGTTCGTATGGACGGAGGCATCTGGGTATGCATTGATTTCCAGCATCGTAAGCCAGGAAAGGGTAACACAATCATGAACATCAAACTCAAGAATGTAACCGATGGTCGCGTTCTCGAGCGTCGTTTCAATATCGGTGAGCGTTTGGAGGATGTTCGCATCGAGCGTCGTCCATACCAGTACCTGTATAAGGAAGGCGATGACTACGTATTCATGAATCAGGAGACATTTGATCAGGCTCCTATCCCTGCAGACCTCGTAAGTGGTGTAGAGTACATGAAGGAAAGCGATATCGTAGAAGTAGTCAGCGACGCTGACACAGAGACAGTGCTTTATGCAGAAATGCCACAGAAGACTGTTCTTCGCGTAGTACATTCAGAGCCAGGCATCAAGGGCGACACAGCTACAAACACCCTGAAGCCAGCAACATTGGAGACAGGTGTTGAAATCCGCGTACCACTGTTCATCGAAGAAGGAGAATTGGTACAGGTAGATACACGTGACGGTAGCTATCTTCAGAGAATGAAGGAATAGTATCCTTACTCTCATCGTGAGATATTCCGTAATCATACCGGTTTATAATAGGCCTGACGAGGTTGACGAACTGCTCAGCAGTCTCACTCGTCAGGCTTTTACTGATTTTGAGGTTATTGTCGTAGAAGACGGTTCTTCAGAACCATGTGAAGAGGTGTGCCGGAAATATACCGACAAGCTATCTCTACACTATTACTCCAAGGAGAATGGCGGTCCTGGCGACAGCCGCAACTACGGAGCGGCGAGAGCACAAGGAGAGTGGCTCATCATCCTCGACAGCGATGTTTTGTTGCCACCTACCTATCTCGACTCTGTGGACAATGGTATTGCTGCATCCCCCAATTTGGCAGCCTTTGGAGGTCCTGATGCATCACATCCCGATTTCAATGCCATGCAAAAGGCTGTCAGCTATTCCATGACATCCTTCTTCACGACAGGTGGAATACGAGGCGGCAAGACAAAGCTCGACAAGTTCTTCCCTCGTTCCTTCAATATGGGAATACGACACGATGTATATACGCAGCTCGGAGGATTCAAGAAGATGCGTTACGGAGAAGATATTGATTTCTCTTATCGCATTGTTGAAGGCGGTTTCTCAACAACGCTGATACCCGAGGCATGGGTATGGCACAAGCGCAGGACAGACCTGAGGGCATTCTTCCGTCAGGTAGAGCACAGCGGGGCAGCACGTATCGCCCTGACAAAACTCCACCCAGGCACAATGAAGCTGGTACACCTTTTACCGATGCTCTTCACTGTTGGCGTATGCGTTCTCATACTAATTTCTGCTGTAGGGCGTGTTCTGATGGAGTATGACCACTCCGCTGGTTCCCCACAAGCAGCAATACATAAATGGTATTGGCTGTGCGCTGCCCCTTGGATACCACTATTGCTCTTCGCAGCATTGGTATTTGTCGATTCGACCATACGCAACCGCTCCATAAAGGTAGGATTCCTAAGTATTGCCACATCATATACCCAACTGTTAGGATACGGTACAGGGTTTATTAAAGCATGGATGGGAAAATGAGTAATACAGAAAGAGACGACTCATTACATCGCTTGAGCGTCAAGGAGTGGGCAAAAGAAGACAGACCTCGCGAAAAACTGATGATGAAAGGTCCCGAGGCCCTCAGCAATGCAGAGCTATTAGCCATACTCATCGGATCTGGGAATAGCAATGAGACCGCCGTGGACTTAATGAAGCGAATGCTCCGCGACAATAAAGACAGCCTTGCAATGCTTGGAAAGATGTCAATCCAGGAAATGATGAAATACAACGGCATCGGAGAAGCAAAGGCCATCACGCTGTTAGCAGCATGCGAATTGGGAAAGAGAAGACAGCAAAGCTCTATGCCAGAAGTGCCAAAGCTCGACAATCCACAGAACATCTACAACCTCATGCATCCCATAATGCGTGACTTGAAGGTAGAGGAATCATACGTATTGCTGTTAAAGACAAATTTCCAACTCATCTCCAAGATAAAACTCTCACAAGGAGGCTTGGTAGAAACTGCTGTCGATGTCAGGATAGTACTAAAGGAAGCGCTGCTGGCAGGAGCAACAGTTATTGCATTGGTTCATAACCACCCAAGTGGCAATATAAAGCCCAGCCGTAGTGATGATACGTTGACAAATCACATACTACAGGCCTGCAATACTATGAGAATTCATCTCGCCGACCACGTTATCATAACCGACGGCAACTATTACTCTTACCGCGAAAACGGAAAACTATGACACAAGAAGAAAGAACAAAGATAGAAGAGCGCATTGTAGAAGTGCTGCAAACGGTCTATGACCCCGAGATACCTGTAAACATCTACGATCTCGGTCTAATATATAAGATTGACCTTGCTGATGATGGTCAGTTGGATATTGATATGACGTTCACTGCCCCATCGTGTCCGGCAGCAGATTATATTATTGAGGATGTGCGCACCAAGGTGAGCGCTGTATCCGGAGTCACATCAGCAAACGTCAATATGGTCTTTGAACCCGAATGGGACAAGAGCATGATGACAGAAGAAGCAAGAGTAGAATTAGGTTTCGAATAATGATATATTTTCTCAGTGATGCACATTTAGGCTCCCTCGCCATTCCACACGGTAGGATGCAAGAGCGCCGTCTGGTCCGTTTTCTCAATGAGATAAAACCGACCGCAGAAGCTATATACCTTCTTGGCGATATGTTCGACTTCTGGTACGAATACCGTCATGCAGTTCCTAAGGGCTACACACGCTTTTTAGGTAAACTCTCCGAATTGACCGACAGCGGCATAGAAGTGCATTACTTCACAGGAAACCATGACATATGGGCATACGACTACTTAGAAAAGGAATGCGGTGTCATCATCCATCGCAAGCCCCTCACCCTCGACCTTTACGGCAAGACATTCTTCCTTGCTCACGGTGATGGCATGGGAGACCCTAATAAGTCATTTAAGATTATCCGCTACATCTTCCATAACAAGATATGCCAAAAGTTGTTTACATGGCTACATCCCGACCTCGGCATAGCGTTCGGTCTGCAATGGGCAAAGCATTCGCGCATAAAGCACGATTTAAACGGTGAACCAGCCTATATGGGAGAAAACAAAGAACATCTGGTACTCTTTGCAAAACAATATATCTCCACCCATCCCGATATAGATTACTTTATCTTCGGTCACAGACACATAGAACTTGACCTTGTTCTCCCAAGCAATTCGCGGGTTGTAATCTTGGGCGACTGGATAACACAATTCACCTATGCAGTCTTTGATGGGGAGAGGTTATTTGTTGAGAATTACGAAGAAGGAGAAACCTTCTTGTAACGTTTAAAGTTTAACGGTTAAC
>CAMNHS010000104.1 GCA_946539635.1 uncultured Prevotellaceae bacterium | reverse complement strand
TGGCGATGCAACCGCTGCCAGTTCCTATATCGAGAATGTTTAGTGGGTGAGAACCATTGACCGTTGAACATTGACCGTTGACCATTGATATTACAATGTCAACAAGTTCCTCTGTCTCGGGGCGTGGTATCAGCACTCCAGGCTCTACATGAAAGAAACGACCACAGAAAGGGGCTTTGCCAGTGACATATTGTACGGGTTCCCCTTTCTGAAGTCGTGCTTTGAGAGTGGCTAGCTTCTGTTTGTCGGAGGGCGACATCTTCTCCAATGCGCCTCCACAAACATCAGTTAATGTCAGTCCGAAGACATCTTCAAGCAATATCCGTTCCTGCGCTTCCACGTTCCTTTATATATAGAATACACTCATGGAAAGTCTTGAAGGTGTGTTTTCTTGGGACAAGGGTAGGTATGATATGTGTCTTGTGCATAATGGCATCTGGCTGTGGCTGTATGATAGTCATCAGAACCTCTATGCCTCTTGCCTGCATATCCTTGATAGCTGTTTCCATTGCGTATGCACCTGACTGGTCCATAAATGTAACACGTTTCATTCGGATGATTACTATTTTGGCATCCTCAGGAATATCATGCATCACTTGGTTGAAACCTGTTATGGAACCAAAGAATACAGGTCCATTGAGACGTTGAATGTAAACTTGCTTTATTATATCTTCAGGGATATCTTTCTCATCTTCCCAAGGTTCATTTTTGTCAAATTCGGCTTCCAGTGTTCTACCACCATATTGGTTTTCTATAAGTTCTCCAGCACGCATCATGAAGAGGAAACATGCTATCACCATACCAATGCCTACAGCAGTGAGCAAGTCCACAAATACTGTCATGAGGAAAACCACTACAAGTACGAAAGCGTCTGCCTTAGGAACGTGTGTGAGGTCTTTGAAGCCTCTGAAGTCGATAATGCCCCATCCAACAGTAATCAGAATGCCTGCCAAAACTGACAATGGTACATATTTTACCAGGGGACCCAGCCCCAGGAGGATAGCCAACAGGAACAGAGCATGTACCATACCACTTATCTGAGTTCTGCCACCGCTCTTTACATTTACAACAGTACGCATGGTAGCACCAGCACCTGCAATACCACAGAAAACACCTGCCAGAGAGTTGCCAATACCCTGACCAATGAGTTCTTGGTTAGGGTCGTGCTTTGTCTTTGTTATATTGTCTGCTACTACTGAGGTGAGCAGAGTGTCTATAGAACCAAGGCCGGCAAGAGTGAGACCTGGTACTATGGCTGCTTCTATGGCAGTAAACCAATTGATGCCGCTAAGGTCAATACCTTCTTTAGCAAAGAAAGGCATAGGAAGTCCTGATGGTATGTTACCAATTGTCAAAGCAGCATCGAAAGAACACAAAATACTTATGATTGTCATCACAATAAGTGCTATGAGTGTAGCAGGCACTTTTTTTGTGATGTGTGGTAGGCTGATTATGATAGCGATTGTTCCGAGTCCCATGATGAGAGCCATCAGACTCACTCCGTCAGCGCAAGCGCCAGGGAAGTTCATTATCATGTCGATGGTGGCAACGGGAGATTTCTTGCCAATCATCGGATAAATCTGTTGAAGAATGATAATGACACCAATACCGCTCATGAATCCTGACAGCACAGGGTATGGGATATACCTTACATATTTTCCTATGCGTATCAGTCCGAAAAGAATCTGGAACAATCCACAGAATATTCCTGCCATCGCCATTGAGATGAGCACTGTAGAGAAACTGCCACTGCTGGCTGTCCATGCTGCACTAATGAGCGATGCGGTGATGACTGTCATTGGTCCTGTAGGACCGGAAATCTGTGAGTGTGTGCCGCCAAAAAGGGCAGCAAAGAAACCTAAAAATGTGGCTCCTACCAAACCTGCCAAAGCTCCTAAGGAAGGTGCAGCAGGGTCATTGATGCCACCGAAAGCCTGAATACCAAAAGCAAGGGCGAGAGGCAGAGCTACTATTCCAGCTGTTACACCTCCAAAGATGTCACCCTTAATGTTGTTTGTTTTTATCATTTTTTTTTAAAGATTCATCGCCTCCGCAGGGACCCTGAGAAGGCGATGGTTAGTTATCGTTTTCGTTATCGTTTTCGTTCTCTCCCCCAACTGGGGGAGTCGGAGGGGGCCTTACTTCTTGAAATATCTGTTATACAATCCCTCGAAGCCTTTGCCATGACGAGCCTCGTCCTTAGCCATCTCGTGTACTGTGTCATGGATAGCATCCCAGTTCTTAGCCTTAGCATTCTTAGCAATGCGGAACTTGTCCTCACAAGCACCAGCCTCTGCATTCATGCGCTTCTCAAGGTTTGTCTTGGTATCCCATACAACGTCACCCAGCAGCTCAGCAAATTTTGCAGCATGCTCAGCCTCTTCCCAAGCATAGCGCTTGAAAGCCTCTGCTATTTCTGGATAACCCTCACGATCTGCCTGACGGCTCATAGCAAGATACTGGCCAACCTCTGAGCATTCACCCATCCAGTGATTGTTGAGGTCTTTTATCATCTCTTCGTCAACACCATATTCCTTGGCGATGCCGATAACGTGCTCTTGAACGAACTGAATGCCACCAGCATTCTCTTCAAGCTCCTTAAACTTTGAGCCGGGAACTTTACATTGTGGGCACTGCTCTGGAGGGGTAGGACCTTCGTGGATATATCCACATACGGTACAAATGAATTTCTTGTTCATAATTTGGGTTTGTTTTTGTTAATAATTTAAAGATAACTGTACGTTTCTGTGGCAAAGATAAGAAAATCTTTTCAAACTACCAAATAATTGTGCAAAAAAACTTTTCAAAACTGGCTGTTATCGCTGCTATCCTTGTCTTTTTGTAAAGAAATACCCATTTTTAAGTATTGTCAGTGTAGTGAAATAGTTGTACCTTTGCATCGGAATTTTTCTACAAAGAATGTACAAGACAAAAACATAATGCAACAGATGGCAGAGATGATGATAGGACAGGTGTTACCTCCAGAGGCGAAGGTTCTTATGAACCATATCTATGAATATAAGAAAGGAGTGCGTAGCATGATTCTCTTTACATGTAATCGCAGGCTTGAAGCCTTTGCTACCCAGCGTTTATGCCGTCAGTCTATTGATTATGTGGTACAGCCTGCTGGCAAGGATAGCATCAATGTTTACTTTGGTCGTAAAGAGTGTCTCGATGCCATCCGCCTGTTTGTTACCCGACCTCTTAATGAGCTTACACCAGAGGAGGATTTTATCCTTGGTGCACTGCTTGGATATGACATCTGTGCACAGTGCGAACGTTATTGTGAGAGGAAAACCGCTGCAAGTATCTCGCAACTAGCGGGATAGCCTTTTTTCTTGGCCTGAATCAATAAATAGCTAGTGTGCTCAAAAAATATTTCCTTTTTTTTGTTAAATTAAGGAAATTTGTGTAAATTTGCACCCGATTTTTAAAATGTTACGTGCGCATGCGCTATTTAGCTCCTATTTTTTTCCCATTAAGCTGTCTTCTCTCCATTATCTGTTGTCTCTTTGTGACGACAGGATGTATGGAACGCACCTCTGGTGCTGCTGATTCCCTTGATGCAGACACTGTGGAGGTTGTAAAGGAAGAGTCAGCCCCCCTTGATTCTTTGTCGAAGATGATATCTCAGGCTCCTATGCCAAAGGCGGCAGATGAGTTGTTTGAGGATTTCTTCTTTAACTATGCTGCAAATGTTGAAGTGCAGCGGGCACGCACCATCTTCCCTATGGTGTATGAGGATAATGGCCTCGAAGTGCTTATTGAAAGCAAGAAAGAATGGAAGAGGGAAAGCTTCTTTATGGCTGACGGCTATTACACCATCTTGTGTCAAGACCAAAGGCAACTCAAGATGATGGGTGATACAACAACAAATGAAGTGCGAGTGCAGAAGCTCTCTTTTCCAGACAATGAGTTGAAGGAATGGCTCTTCTCTCGCATCAGGGGAAAGTGGTGCCTGCGTTCTATTGCTGTGAAGGAATTGACAAAGACACCAGATCATGAATTCCTGAAGTTCTATAACACATTTGCTACAGATACTCTGCATCAGGAAAGCTATCTGGCACCATATGTCACATTCACGGGCCCAGATCCTGATGAAGATTTCTCAACAATGGAGGGTGACATCATGAGAGAGCAGTGGCCGATGTTCAAGCCTTGGTTGCCAGAAGATAAGTTCTACTGTATCAGATATGGTAAGCAAAATAATGTAGCATCAGATAAGAGATATTTCTTCATCAGGGGCATCTCTAATGGAATACAGACAGACCTCGTCTTTATCAGAAAAGGAAAAACATGGGAACTGGTAAAGGTTGAATCGTAAGAGATTAAACTTTAAACTTTAAACTTTAAACGTTACATTGTACAGTTTACTGCACTATAATACTTTTGGCATA
>CAMNHS010000103.1 GCA_946539635.1 uncultured Prevotellaceae bacterium | reverse complement strand
CGAACATGGCTACAGACAAGTTTACCATAGAAGGAGGATGCAGGCTGAAGGGTGACATTACACCACAAGGAGCCAAAAACGAG
Source organism: uncultured Prevotellaceae bacterium (assembly GCA_946539635.1). GTDB lineage: Bacteria > Bacteroidota > Bacteroidia > Bacteroidales > Bacteroidaceae > Prevotella. Next base: position 4,402 of record CAMNHS010000103.1, on the reverse strand, counting down.
GCTCTGCAGGTAATATGTGCCACCCTGCTGACCAGTGAGCCTGTCACTATAAGCAATATTCCAGACATCCTTGACGTCAATAACCTCATCAAGCTGCTAAAGTCCGTCGGAGTAAAAGTAAAGGGACACAACCTGAAAGACTCACAAAAAAGGACATACACATTTCAGGCAGACAAACTGGACCTTGATTACCTTGCCTCCGACGAATTTGTGAAGAAATGTGCGCAACTGAGGGGCTCTGTGATGATGATTGGTCCATTGCTTGGCAGATTTGGAAGAGCGACTATTGCCAAACCGGGAGGAGACAAAATAGGCCGTCGCCGTCTTGACACTCATTTTATGGGTTTCAAGGCCTTGGGGGCATCATACACCAAAGTAAAAGGACGTGACGTCTTTGAGATAAAGGCAAAAAAACTCAAAGGATGCTATATGTTGCTTGACGAAGCCTCCGTAACAGGTACTGCAAATATAATCATGGCAGCAGTATTGGCAGAAGGCACAACGACAATATACAACGCTGCCTGCGAGCCATACATACAGCAGCTTTGCCACATGCTGAACAGGATGGGAGCAACGATAAGTGGCATAGGAAGTAATCTGCTGACTATCGTTGGTGTAGATTCTCTGAAAGGAACAGAACACAGATTGCTGCCCGACATGATTGAAATCGGTTCTTTCATCGCAATGGCTGCAATGGTTGGTGACGGAATACGCATCAAAGAGGCCTCAATAAAGAACCTCGGAATCATTCCTGACACTTTCCGCAGACTTGGCATCACCATTGAGGAGAATGGCAACGACCTCTACATTCCCAAGCATGAGAAATACCAAATCAGCTCGTTCATCGACGGCACCATAATGACCATCAGTGATGCCCCGTGGCCAGGTCTGACGCCAGACTTGCTTAGTGTACTTCTCGTGGTAGCTACACAAGCAGAGGGTAGCGTACTATTCCACCAAAAGATGTTTGAAAGCAGATTGTTCTTTGTGGATAAACTTATTGACATGAATGCCCAGATAATACTTTGCGACCCACATAGGGCTGTCGTCATTGGGCATAACCATAGCAGAAGTTTAAAAGCAGCACGCATGTCCAGTCCCGACATTCGTGCCGGAATTGCGTTGCTGATAGCAGCCTTGTCTGCTGACGGAACATCTGAGATAAGCAACATAGCACAGATAGACCGAGGATATGAGAATATCGAAGGACGTCTTAACGCGTTAGGAGCAAAAATACGAAGAAACTGACAAACAGAAGAAGCGGTGATAAAGGCAGACGACGTATATAGAATCGGACGATTAGGTAAAGCGCATGGCATAAAAGGCGAGATAACAATGCAGGTTGAAGACGACATCTTTGACCGAACGGACGCTGACTATCTTGTCCTGGAGCTGGATAATATCATGGTACCTTTCTTCATTGAGGAATATTACTTCAAAACCGACACAACCGCTTTGATAAAATTTGAAGGTATTGATACCCTTGAGAGAGCAAAAGAATTTGCCAACGTCGATGTCTATTTCCCCCGCAACATAGCAGACAACAATATCAAGTCAGAACAAGAGACACTCTCCTACCCCATGTTAGTGGGATTTCAGGTGAATGATATCGGGAAAATAGCATATATAGACCACCAGACAGAAAACATAATGTTTGAGTTGGAAGACGGTACATTGATACCTGCATCAGAAGAACTGATAGAAGACATAGATGTACCGAACAAACAAATAAAAATGACAATCCCGGAAGGATTGCTTGATATATAAAAACAATTAGAATGACAAAACAACAAATATGCATACTGGGCTCCACAGGCTCTATTGGCACGCAAGCGTTAGAGGTAATCTCAGAACATAGCGACCGATTTGAAGCCTATTGCCTTACAGCTAACAACAAGATAGAACTACTTGCAGAACAAGCACGCAAATATAAGCCAGCCTGCGTAGTCATTGCCAACGAGGACAGATATGAAGAACTGAAAGCATTGCTCGACGACTGTCCTGACATAAAGGTGTATGCAGGAGCACAAGCTTTGTGTGAAGTAGTTCAAGCTGAACCGATAGACATGGTATTAACCGCAATGGTAGGATTTGCAGGATTGGCACCGACGATTGCTGCCATCAAAGCAAGAAAAAAAATCTGTCTGGCAAACAAAGAAACACTTGTTGTTGCAGGAGACCTTATAAACGACCTTATACAAGAATATTCCGCCCCAAGAGGAGGAGCACGCGGGGCTTCCATAATACCAGTGGACTCTGAACATAGCGCAATATTCCAAAGTATTGTGGGAGAAAGCGGTAATGAAATAGAAAAGATACTGCTGACAGCATCAGGGGGGCCTTTCCGGCTCAAGACTCTTGACGAGATGAAAACCATGACAGCAGCAGATGCCCTAAAGCACCCCACATGGGATATGGGAGCAAAGATTACCATAGATTCCGCTTCAATGATGAACAAAGGATTTGAGGTGATTGAGGCAAAATGGCTCTTTGGAGTAGACGCAGACAAAATACAGGTTCTCGTACACCCACAAAGCATCGTACATAGTGCAGTGCAATTTAAAGACGGAGCAGTAAAGGCACAACTGGGAGTACCGGATATGCGTCTGCCGATACAATATGCTTTCACTTATCCCGACAGATTGAGTATGAGTGGAGACAGATTGGATTTCTTTAAGCAGTCATTAGAATTCTTCGAGCCAGACCTAAAGAAATTTAAATGTCTTGCGCTTGCCTTTGAAGCAATCAAAAGAGGTGGAAATGCTTGTTGTGTAGTCAATGCTGCCAACGAAATAGTAAATCTTGCATTCAGACAAGGGCGTATTGGTTTTCTTGATATGGGAGACATTATCGAGAAGACTTTGGAGAGAGCAACAGTAATAAAGAAACCAACATACGAAGATTATATTAACAGTGATAACGAAGCTAGGAAGATAGCAACAGAATTATTATGATGAGTCCTTTTTTAATTAAGACACTTGAATTCATTCTCGCCATTACCATCCTTGTGGCTCTACACGAGGGAGGACATTTCTTTTTCTCAAAGCTATTTGGCGTCAGGGTAAATAAATTTTACGTTTTCTTTGACTATAAGTTCAAACTCTTCTCTACCAAATTCGCTTGGTGGAGAAAACTACGCGGCCTACCTCCTGCAAAGAAAAAAGAAGACGGAACTTACGAATACGAAGGAACCGAATATGGCATAGGCTGGATTCCCCTTGGCGGATATTGTCAGATAGAGGGTATGATAGACGAGACGCAGCATGATGTGAACAAGTTGCAAGAGCCGGCACAACCATGGGAATTCAGGAGCAAGCCTTGCTGGCAAAGACTGCTCATAATGATAGGTGGCGTATTGGTGAACTTCCTCCTTGCCTTGGTAATATATTGCGCAGTATTCTTCGCATGGGGTGAAGACTATATTGCAGTAAAGGATATGCCATACGGCATGAAATTCAACGAGGATGCCAAAGCAATAGGCTTCAAGGACCATGATATTTTGACGGGATGCACCGATGCCGACGGAAAAACAATAGAATTCCGTGAGTTTGGTGCACAACTATTTAGAGACATCGCTGCTGCAAAATCTGTAAATGTAATACGCAATGGTAAGAAAATCGAAGTTGCTACACCTGGCAACCTGTCACTGCTTGAAATGCTGAAAACCGACCCTGTATTTTGCAGACCTTTTGTTCCAGCTGAAATAGATACCATATTGGCAGGAACCCCAGCCGCAGAAGCAGGCTTAAAGAAGGGTGACAAAATATTGGCACTCGGTGGCAAGCCTATTGATTCGTGGAACACATTCACCTATGAAACAGGACGCATGACGGACATGTTAACTGATTGCAACACAAAAACGGACTCAATAAAGGTTCTCACAAAACAGATTGTTTACCAACGTGGAGCATCAACAGATACCATAAACGTAACATTCGACAACGAAGTAAAGTTGGGTGTTGGTATGACCACTATTGCGAAATATGCAAACATAACACACATTGAACATGACATCTTTTCATGTATTCCTGCAGGATGTGGCTATGCAATAGATATGTTAGGCGGCTACGTTAGCGACCTGAAATATGTGGCAACAAAGGAAGGGGCAAAGAGCCTTGGGGGATTTGGAGCTATTGGAAGCATGTTCCCACCTGTATGGGATTGGTACATGTTCTGGATGATGACTGCATTCCTTAGCATAATACTTGCCTTCATGAACATACTGCCAATACCTGCCCTTGATGGTGGACACGTAATGTTCCTGCTTTATGAAATGATTTTCCGCAGAAAGCCAGGACTGAAATTCATGCTGAGAGCAGAATACATCGGTATGGGCATCCTCCTTTTACTGATGGTTGTAGCAAATCTAAATGACATACTAAGATGGCTGGGAATGATGTAA
>CAMNHS010000102.1 GCA_946539635.1 uncultured Prevotellaceae bacterium | reverse complement strand
GCTGTCTGATGGTTATCGCTATTGTGCATCACCATCTGTGGCAAATCCAGTCGCTCACACAATTCCTTGCTCATCGGCATACATATCAGGCCTTTGGCAATAGATGCCATAAGGTTCACATTCTCTGTGGTAGCAAATTGCGCAGCACAGATAAGGTCACCTTCGTTTTCCCTATCTGGGTCATCAATAACCAAGATACACTTGCCTGCCTTCAATGCCTCAAGAGCTTCTTCTATAGTGTTATATTTATTTTCCATGTTTCATAAATCTTCTGTAGAGTTCTGTCTTGTCTGATTGGTCATCATCATTTTTCACCATCAGTTTCTCCACATACTTTGCTATTATGTCTGTTTCGATATTGACGACATCTCCCACAACACTTGCGTGCAAGGTTGTCTCCTCTTGTGTATGAGGGATAAGGCTGACAGCAAAGCGAGTTGCCTCTACCTTCGCAACAGTAAGGCTGACGCCCTGTAATGTCACGCTTCCCTTCGGAATGATATATCGCATCAGGTTTGTATCACACTCTATCCACAGCCATATTGCGATGTCGTCCTGTTCCTTCCTTACTACATGTCCTATGCCATCCACATGTCCTGAGACGATATGTCCGCCAAGACGTGTATTCAGGGTCAGAGCCCTTTCCAAGTTCACTTTCGAGCCAACCAGCAGCTGTGCCATTGAGGTTTTACGAATTGTCTCTGGCATCACATCAGCCTTAAACCATCCCTTCCCTTCTGCAGCAGGAGAGATATCTGTAACAGTAAGGCACACACCATTGGTGCAGATGCTGTCACCTATCTTAGTATCCTCCAGCACCCTGTCTGCCTCAATGCTGAACGTAATGCTCTTTGCACCACGCTGAACATTCTTTATTCGTCCTATCTCCTCAACTATTCCCGTGAACATAATCCAGAAAAGAGTATATCCTCTCCTATTGTCTCTACTACCTTATTCTTTAGTTTTATTGCATTTCCCATCAGTTCGATGCCTTCTCCCTCTACAGGAGTCTTGGCATTTCGTCCGCCAATTATCTTTGGTGCTATGAAGGCTACCACCTCGTCAGCCAGTCCTTCTCTCAGGAGTGCTTCGCTCAAGGTGCCGCCACTCTCTACGAGGATGCTGTCTATCTTTTCAGCACCAATGCGTTGCATGAGTTCCTTCAGGTTGTCACACTCCCATAGTGTTGCCTCTGTCTCCTGCAGCTGTTCCAGTTTTTCCGTATCTGCTTCTCCAGCATATACCACCACCACAGGTTGTTCTCCAGCTGTACGAATCAGTTGTGACTCAAGTGGTATGCGAGCCCTTCTGTCGAGGACGAAGCGAATTGGTTGGCGAGCCACCTCTTCAAGACGCACATTCAGCATCGGGTCGTCGGCAAGAACAGTTCCGATACCTGTCATGATAGCCATATTATTGCGACGCATCTGATGAACTCTCTCACGAGCCTTTTCACCAGTAATCCATTTGCTGTCACCAGAGTACGAAGCAATCTTTCCGTCAAGCGTCATAGCCCATTTTAAGGTTACCCAAGGCATACCTGTAGTGATGTATTTCAGGAATATCCGATTCTGCATCTTCAGTTGCTCCACCATCTGGGCAGCCTTTGGCTCTTCCTCCAGCATATTCACCTCGATTCCAGCTTCACGCAACTTGGCGACACCCTTTCCTGCTACCAGAGGATTGGGGTCAGCAAGGCCTACCACCACACGAGCTATCTTGCGTTCAATTATAGCTTCTGTACATGGTGGCTGATTTCCTTGATGGCAGCAAGGTTCGAGAGTGACATACATAGTTGTTCCTGCGCACTCTACACCTTTTTCGTCTGCATCCTTGAATGCCATTCGTTCTGCATGCAGGTCACCATATTTCACATGATAGCCAGAGGCAATGACATCATCATCTTTCACAATGAGTGCCCCCACAAGAGGATTGGGATTCACTGCTCCCTCACCCTGCTGGGCAACTATCATCGCCTCATGCATCAAGAATATATCGTCATCAGTTATCATCTATTCTTAATCCTCCTTAAATTCTTCTGCATCATCGTCGTCTTTTTCCTCCTTCTCATCTTCTGTGAGGAACTTATACTTAAAGACTGCTCCATTCTTGCGAGCTGGGTCAGCACCAGCATAATCCATAGAATATGGAGAGCCTGACTTAGGAGATTTGCCAAGATACTTATGTGTGCGAGTTGACATCAGCATGAATTCACGTCCGAGATAGTCCTGATACATAAATTCTTCTGCCTTTGACTCATCCTTTGTCAGCTTCACATCGCCAGGCATTCCGATTCCTGTAACAAAGACATATCTGCCATCTTCGCACTTCAGAAGAACCTTTCCGTTACCCCTATCCACGAGGGTGAAGACCTGCTCTGCATCATACGTCTTCTTCATCTCTGCCCTTGTCATCTTCTTGTTGTTAGATGTGCCCTCAGCAGGTGCAGAACGCAATGAAGAATTATCGTGGAGAAGGCCGTGAGACATTGCATGCATAGGCTTTCCTGTGGCAACATTTATGATGTGAATCTTCTGTCCCAAAGGAATATTCTTCGACCTGTCTGCCTGTGTCTCTACGCAAGTGAAGTTGTCGAATTCTGCATAGCCGCCATTGCGTCCGCAGAAGTTGTATGCAAAGAGTGAAACACGAGAACCCTGGAAGGTACAAAGCTGGTATGAGAGAGGCATCTTCCTGCCAATCTTGTAGTATTTCTTTCCATCAAAGCTGAAGTAATACTGTATCACATTCTTGTCATAATCGCCATCAATACGAAGGTATATCTTATCGCCACTGAAGCCATGCTTTGCAACACCTTTTGAGTCGATGAGATGTATTGTGACACTATCATCTTTCAGCTGCTCATAGCAACTCATGTACAAACGATTCTTTACCTTGGTCAAGCCCAAAGCAGAATAAGGGATATTGAGGTCAGCAAGACCTGCTACATCGCCATCCTTCATATTCTTGGTATAGAGTTCTACAGTACAGATGCTGCGAGGTCCGATGGCACGCTGTGTAAGGGTGTTTCGTGCCCACATAAACTGGTCGGCTGGCAAAGTGTTCAGACGGAGTCTGCCTCCTGTCAAAGACCATTTTGAGTCGTCAGGATTATGGTTCCATTGCCATACTCTTCCGAGTTTCTTGCCATCAAAGTTTTCGTTGCGCTCATAAGGAGCATGAGGCTTTATATTTTCTGTGCCTGGGATGTTTGGCTTTGTCCATGTTCGTGGTGCACGACCCAGGTTTCCCTCAAGTCCCACATATGGCCAGCCGTCTTTCCAAGTGATAGGAGCCAATGTGGTAGTACGACCAACAGAATGGAAATCCATCATCAAGAGGGCATACCAATCGCCATTTTGTGTCTCGACGATGCCACCTTGATGGATGTTTCCTGCTGCTACCTCGTTTTCGTTTGCCTTACCGATAGAGTAAGCATGTCCCTTGTCAGCAATGCGGCCTTTCCATTGTGTCAGGCCTACAGGATGGTAGCCGAATGTTTCGTCTGCTGTTATGGTGCATTGTTCGTAAGGTCCATAGATATTCTTGGCACGGGAACAGATAGTGCGGCCATTGGGACGATAATCTGTAGAGATGAGGTAGTACATGCCATTTATCTTATAGGCATGATGTCCCTCTCCTACTCCTGAACCGTTTTTTATCACGATTCTGTCTGAACCCTCAACAGGTCCGCTGAGGTCTGCCTTCAACTGGGTGCAATGCACCTCGCCGTAGCCATGAAAGGCATATATCTTGCCATCATCGTCGAACAAGACACCGAGGTCATAAATCTTACCTTTCAGGTTATGATGCTTCCAAGGTCCCTTGATGTCTTTGGATGTCCAGCATTGCAGACCTTTGCCGTTAATGTTTGAGAAGACATAGAACTGTCCATTTGCATACCGGATGCAAGGAGCCCATATGCCCTGACCATATATCTCGCGTTTGTTCTTTAGGTTAAACGCATCATCACTAAAATCGAAACGATCAAAGCAATATGCCACATTCTCCCAGTTTACAAGGTCTTTGGAGTGAAGAATAACCAACCCAGGAACCGCATGCATGGTAGTGCCGGCAAGGTAGTAATCATCACCAACACGGATAATGTCCGGGTCAGAAAACTCGTCATAGAAAAGAGGGTTTGTATAGGTCCCATTACCATTGTCTGCAGTCCAGCTCTTCTGCGCCAAAGCCGTCAGAGCCGAAAAAGCTGAAAGAAATGTTACAATTAAAAACCGTTTCATGTTTATTTAAATAGATAGTTATAATCTGTGTATTTTTATTTTTGCAATTGTCTGCAAAGGTACGAAAAAAATATCATATACGCAAAACATTTGCAATTTTTTACCTTATTAAGTTTTACTTACTCCTAAGAGATTTTTTATTTCCACCGAAGGATTTTTTATGTTCAAGGGCCTGAAACACCTGTCCAAGGGCTGTAAACTACTGTACAAGGGCCTGAAACATATGTTCAAGGGCCTTGAACATAAATTCTCCCGAGGGGAAAAATATTTTTCTTCGAGGGGAAATGGAAATTATAACAGGGGGAAAAAGAAAATTTTC
>CAMNHS010000101.1 GCA_946539635.1 uncultured Prevotellaceae bacterium | reverse complement strand
GCTATATCTACTATTTCACAGGTAGCAGGTACTATGCGTCCTGGATGAACAATCTCAGCAAGTTTCGTAAGACGGTCATCAGGAACGGTTATAACACCTACATTTGGTTCTATAGTACAGAAAGGGAAATTGGCTGCCTGAGCCTTTGCAGATGATAAACAATTAAAGAGAGTTGACTTACCAACGTTTGGTAGTCCTACTATTCCACATTTTAATGCCATAATTTTTCTTTATATTCTTTTTATTTTTTATTCAATTCTTATGAGTGTTGAACCATAATTGCCTACTTGCACAGCAAAAATACCACCTCGTCCTATGCTTGGAATGGTGTAATTTGTTGTATTGGAAGGTATGGTATATTCTCCTACACATTGTCCGTTTGTATTATATATTCGCACTTTTACAGGATTGTCAGAATCAGGTAATGATATGCTGACATCACCATTTGAGAGAGGACGAACCTTAGCTTCTATGATATGATGTGTAGAGAGTCCTTCTACACCTGTAAGGTTTAGTATGTAAAGAAGTCCTTTGTATGCATCTATCTCTCCATATCCAAATTGATTATTAGGATAGGTCAGCGAAAGGTCATTATGCTTTGCTGTATTTGCTATGACTTCTATCACCTCTTTTGGGGTCAGATCAGGTTTTGCCTGAAGCCAGAGAGCAACTATACCAGCAACAGCAGGAGTTGACATAGAGGTGCCATCGCATGTCCTCCAATAGTAATCATGATTGTTATAGGATGATTTGGCTACAAGATTTTCCTGGCTGGTGGGGTGTAATTCCTGATATGTCCTGTTGTGGGCAGAAATGATATTCACACCAGGTGCTACTACATCAGGCTTTATATTGCCGCTGAGGGCAGGGCCACATCCAGAGAAGGATGCACGTTTGCCACCTGTGCCATAGCCGCTGGAATGTTTTCCTCCATTGATGTCTGTATAGGTATCTCGCCATGTAGTAGCACCAACTCCAATGATGCCATCCATTTCGCCTGGGAAGAAGGTGTTTCCACCTAATTCAGCACCTTCTATCTTACCATTTTGTATGTGTATCCTTGCTTCAGCATCATCTCCGGAGATAGTGATAGAATAGTCAAGGTCGGAAAACTTCTTCTTGCCTTCATAAAAGCCAATATCATATCCTATCTTGTCGCTGTGATATTCATCCTCATAGCAGAATGCGTCGATACAAAGACTGTCAAGAGAGGCTATAGTGTCTGAAGTAGTTGTTTCATATTCAGGAGTGAAGGTATAGGAACCCTCTGCCTCTGGCTTGCTCTTGTCTGTTATTTTAAAGGTAAGGGGTTTGTCACTGCTGATACAAAGGAAGTAAGGATCTGATGTAGTTCTTGTCATCAGTCCTCCTACAGATTCCTGATTGGCTTTCTTATACATTATATATCCTCTATTTCCTTCATTACCTACAGAGGCAACAAGTATCTTTCCTGGGCCGAGCATGGAACGAAGATATTCAGAGTATAAGGTGTTCTCTCCTGTGATATCACCATATTCTCCTGCACTATAATTGATAACGCATGGTTTGCCAATAGAATCAGCATAATTAAAAATGTTCTGGAATCCAAGTAATTCAAATGCTGACGAATTGTAAAGGTCTCTTTTTTCTTCAGGAATAAGTTCGATATTGTTATCAAAGATACAGTTTACAAAATACAAATCAGCTTCTGGTGCCATACCACCAAATTGAGTGTCATATCCGCTACCTGCTGCAGTTCCTGCCGTATGTGTTCCATGATAATGCAGATAGCTGTCAATGCTGTGGTCCTTTGCAATAATCTCTTCTGGCTTTAACAGTGTACCAATGGGAAAAGCAGAACCTTTTTTATAGGTTTGGGATTCTATTCCGTCAAGCATATCCCATACACGCTGGATGCGTAAGCTATTATCTTTCTTAGAAAGGAAAGTAGGATGGTTGTAGTCAAAGGACATATCAGCTATTCCTACAAGAATCCCTGTTCCATCAAAGGCAGAAGGTAGCTCTCCCCCACCCTTGTGGGTAATGTTAGTATTTGTAACAGATCTTATGCTATCATTGGTTAGTGATGTGGTACTTGGTTCTGATTCTATTCTGACAACTTTACCGTCATTAGAAAGTTCAATAACTTTTGAAAGAGGCATTCTGACTATATGTATATCTCCCTGATGGGAAAGACAATAGTCTTCAACAATATCACCGCTACACTTGATGAGAGCAAAGATATTCTTCTCAGCATGGGTGTTTGCTGAGTTCCTGACAGCACTCTTAGAATGGTTTACCACTTCTGCCTCTTTTACCTTCTTTCGAAGGCTGCGTGACAGCTTGCTGTAATCTTGCGCAGATGACAGCAGAGGAAGAAATAGAATATAAAGATATAATAGTTTTCTCATAATACAAAGTTAATGTGCCTCTAACCAGTTTTTACCCCATCCTCCTTCTGCAAGAAGTGGTACTGCAAGATGGCAGGCATTCTCCATCTCTTCCTTCACGATATCCCCTACCCTACCCTTCTCTTCTATTGGAACAGAAAAAATGAGTTCATCATGAACCTGTAGGAGCATTTTGGTTTTCAGATTCTCTCTCTTCAAACGCTGATAGACATGAACCATTGCCAGCTTCATGATGTCAGCAGCAGAACCCTGAATAGGTGCATTGACAGCATTACGCTCTGCAAAGGCACGAACAGTACCATTATTTGAATTTATATCTGGCAGATAGCGACGACGACCCATTATGGTAACAGCATATCCTGTTTCTCTCACCTTCTGCTTACATTCCTCAATAAAATCCATCACACGAGGGAAATTCTCAAAGTAACCATCAATAAGTGCTTTGGCCTCCTTACGATCTATTCCGAGGTCCTGAGCAAGACCAAATGCTGTTATACCATATATAATACCAAAGTTGGCACTCTTGGCTTTTCTGCGTTCTAATTTTGTAACTTCCTCTATAGGTTTATGGAATATCTTTGCAGAGGTCGCAGCATGAATATCTTGTCCTTGATTGAATGCTTCAATCATATGTTTGTCACCTGATAAAGATGCCATAATGCGCAGCTCTACCTGACTATAATCGCATGAAAAGAGTTCTTCTCCTGGCTCTGGAATGAAACATTTTCGTATCTCCTTTCCATCCTCTGTACGCACAGGAATATTCTGCAGATTAGGGTCAGATGAAGACAGACGACCTGTTGCTGTGATACATTGATTGAATGTTGTGTGAATATGTCCTGTTCTTGGATTTATAAGTGTTGGAAGAACTTCTATATAGGTGCTGAGAAGCTTCTTCATAGCACGATAAGACAGGATTTTCTCAACGATAGGATTCTTTGTTTTCAGGGAGTTGAGAATCTCCTCATTGGTGACATATTGTCCAGTCTTTGTCTTCTTGGGCTTATCCATCAGGTGGAGTTTTCCGAAGAGGATATCACCTACTTGCTTTGGAGAGGATATATTGAACTGTTCACCTGCTAAAGTGTAGATATCCATCTCTGCTTGCTGTAATCTTACAGACAGGTCTTTTTCAGCCTCCTTTAGGGCATTGGTATCAATCCTGACACCATTTAATTCCATTTCAGCAAGAACAGGTATGAGTGGCATCTCTACTTCTTCAAACAGTTTTAGCATGCCATTTTTCTCTAATTCTGCCTCCAAATCCCCCTTCGTTACTAGCAAAGTGGCCGGTTGTTCCACGTGAAACATTGATTCATAATATTCCCTATTATGATGCAAATCAGGATTTTTTAGATAGTGAGCAACCATCGTGTCCCAAAGGTTACCTTTTATTGTTATACCACTATTATATAATACCTGAATGGCATATTTTGCATTTTGAACAATTTTCTCACAACTTGAATCTGAGAAGATCATTTGAAGTTTGTTCTTCTTCCATTCATTATCTCCCTCAAAAGATGTCATCACAAGTTGGTAAACAGTATCTTTATCAGTTGCAAATGAAATTGACCTCAATTTTGCCTCAATTCCGTTTTTTGAGCTTCCTTCGACGCTAAAAGCAAATTTTCTGTTGTGAGCCAAAAGTCCACAAAAATATTCCATATCAGTCTCATTTTCAATGACTTTTATGTTGCTTACGGTCTTCTTAGGGCTCGTGAGAATCGGATTTTTGAAATCTTCTGGGTCCTCGGTCGCGAATTCTTCAAAGAGAGACAACTGTTTGTTAACGTTTGTTTGCACTTCAAAAGATTTCTTTACATCCTCGCTCTTATCTTGTCTCAAACGATGTCCTAAAAATTTTTGTGCAAAAGATTTAAATTCCAACTCTTCAAAAATTTCTTCCAACTTTGGTTCATTGAATTTTTTCAATCTCATTTCGTCTAATGAGATATCAATAGGAACATCTTGACGAATGGTTGCCAAAAATTTTGATAGGCGTATATCATCAGCAGAAGTTTCTACCTTTTCACGAAGTTTACCTTTAATTTGATCGGTGTTTTCGAGCATTTTCTCTATACTACCAAACTGTAGTATGAGTTTTACTGCTGTCTTCTCCCCTACCCCAGGGCATCCTTGATAGTTATCGCTGGAGTCACCCATAAGGCCAAGAAGGTCTATTAC
>CAMNHS010000100.1 GCA_946539635.1 uncultured Prevotellaceae bacterium | reverse complement strand
GTGGGCGATTCGGGGTGTAATAAGGGTCAGTTTTCGAATATTGTGGAGGCAATAAACCGCAATTTCCGTGAACATGACAAGGAGGAAGAGGACAAGTACCGTGAATGGCAGAAACTCAGCAAGACGGAACACAGCAACAAGACTCATTAACCCTGCGTTATTACCCAATAACCAAAGGTTATTTAAGCCTAAAAAATGGTTGATTCAATAAAACAACAGCGGGATAGGAGTCACCCGATGTAGCTGGCTCCAATGAGTTTCTAATACCACGAAAAACACACACAAGGTTTGGGAGGTGGTGGCGAAGGTGATAGTAGCCGCGCTGACAGCAGCACTCACAGCTGTTACAACAACATCATGTATGGGATATGGACCGATTAACGGTTAAAGGTTATCGGTTATAAAATAAGGGGATGTGTCAAAATAGGCACATCCCCTTATGTGTATTATGTGTATAAACCGCCGTTGATGGAGATTACTTCTCCTGTGATATAGCGTGCGTTTTCTGAAACGAGGAAACCAACTAGGGCTGCTACCTCTTCTGGCTTTCCGAAACGTTTTGTAGGAATCAATGGTACGAGAGAATCTTTGTCAAGGTCTTTCGTCATGTCGCTGTCAATGAATCCCGGTGCGACGGCATTTACCGTGATGTTGCGTGCAGCTACCTCCAAGGCAAGGGATTTAGTGGCTGCTATGATGCCGCCTTTCGCTGCTCCGTAGTTGGTCTGACCAGGCATTCCCTTGAGACCTGTAACGGATGCCATGTTGACGATGGAACCTCCATGCTTGCGCATCATCATTCTTGGAAGTATTTTTCGTGTGACATAGTAGAATCCGTTCAGGGATGTGTTCAGTACTGCAGCCCAGTCTTCTGCTGGCATCATGAACATCATGTTGTCGCGAGTAATGCCTGCATTATTTACGAGGTATGCGATATAGTCCTCTGGATGTGCTTCCTCCCATTGGTCTATGGCTGCATCAACGGCAGATATGTCACCAACATTAAATTTCAGGAGTTCTGCTTGTACGCCAAGGGCTTCGCAGGCAGATTTGACTTCTTGTGCAGCTTGTTCGCTAGACTGATAATTAATCACTACAGGTATGCCCATCTCTGCGAGTTTCAGGCATATAGCTCGACCCAAACCTCTTGAGCCGCCGGTTACTAATGCGTATTTCATGCTTTCTTTCTTAAAATTATTACTATCACGAGTAGTAAACAAATGGCAAGAAGTGCAATTGCGGTGTATGCTATATATTCTGTTGCTTGCACACTCTTTGGCTTGAATGTTAATACTACTTTGTGGTTTCCTTTTTCAATATTGATGGCTCGTAATACGTAGTTTACACGTCCGATTTTTACGGGTTTCCCGTCAACGGTACAGGTCCAGCCGGGATAGTATATCTCAGAGAATACTATTATGCCACCTGTATTTGACTTGACATAATATTGTAGTTTGTTTGGTTCGTAATTGATCAGATTGATAGAACCTGATGCCTTTTTAGATGCCTTTCCGAGGCTTTCCTCAAACTTCTTGTCTGCAATGGCTGTTGTGTGAAGATTGATTTTTCCGAGGGCCTCCAGCTCTTGGTTTGCGTTGTCAACATATTGTATATCGTTGACGAACCAAGCATTGCCCATTGTATATGGATTCTGAAGTGGCATTGTGGTACCTCCCTGCAAGGGTAATATCAGGTATCTGGTGTTGAGCATATTGATGATTGGCATGATGCTATCGCCATTTATTTTGCTCATATCACCCTCGGCCTCCACTATGGCAGGGAATACCTTCTGTATCTCTGGAGAGATGTATGCTTCTATGAGTTCTTGATATCTGCGCAGTTTTGCAGCATGGTATCCTCCGATACTCTTGTGGAAGTAGCTTGTTTCGTTTTCGTTGAAAGTATTTGAAGCAAGGTTAAGTACTCTGTAATCGAGTGTCTTGTCCTTGAGTATCTGAAGGTCTGTTTCCGTAGGTTCTATTGGCGCTGTGCGCAGGGTATTGCTGACAAACATATCGTCATTCAGGTAACGTTTGTCAACTTGCCACATATCGAAAAGACATATCACAGCGATAATACCCACCATTACCGGGGCAGAGATTTTCTGCATGCGGTATGTGATAACGGCAATGGTGCAAAGAACTATTATCAAGACGCTTCTCCAACAGTCAGATACAAATGTTGCTATGCGAATATCACGAAGATTGTTAAGCAGTGGTGCTAACTGGTCTTGTGGTATCTGGCTCAGTGCCCGCATTTCTGCGGAAGAGATGAAACTGTCGAAGAATAGGGTGGGGAAGATGGCAAATAGGGCTGCTGTGCCTGCTGTCAGAATAAAGGAAACATATAACCAGTTGACTGGCTTGCCCTTAATAGTGAATCTGGTACTTCTTATGCTGTCAGGCTCATCAATGAGTTTCTTTAATGCCATAATACCCAGAAGTGGTATTGTGAATTCTGCTATTACGAGAATAGAAGCCACTGTGCGGAATTTTGCGTACATCGGCATATAGTCTATGAATAGGTCTGTCAGCCACATCATGTTGCGTCCCCATGAAAGAACTATACTCAATATGGTGGCTGCTAAAAGTGCCCATTTTATTGAGCCTTTTACGATAAACAAACCAAGTATAAAGAGCATCAGTACAAAGGCTCCAACATAAACAGGACCAGATGTGCCTGGCTGCTCTCCCCAATATTGCCCCATCTGCTGGTATATCTGCATATACATAGGGTCGGCTTTCTCGCGGGCTGCTGAGCACTGACTTACGGGCGTCATGCTCGAGCCTCCTTTGGTGTTTGGGACGAGCAGGGTCCATGTCTCGTCAATGCCATAGCTCCATTGGGTTATGTAGTCTCGCTCTAAGCCTGATGATGTCTGGTTTGCAGAATTTGCCTTTACTAGCTCGCTCTTGCTGCGCATAGACTCTTTCTGGTACTCCCATGTGTGGTACAGATTAGGAAGGTTTGCAGCCAAACCAAGTAAACCTCCTATTATGCAGATGCCAGTTGCTTTAAGGAAATGTCCTATGCGTTTTTGACGGATGCTATCAATGAGATATCCTAATACGATGAAGAAGATAATGAAGAAGTAGTAATATGTCATCTGCATGTGATTGGCATTAATCTCAAATGCTGTGAAAATACCAGTTACAATAAGACCGTACAAGTATCTTCCCTTATATGTCAAAAGAATACCAGCCAGCATTGGAGGTAGGTATGCCAATGCCATCACCTTCCAAATGTGACCGGCAGCAATGATGATTAGGAAATAACTGCTAAATGCCCATATTATTGATCCGAGCATTGCCAAATACCATTTGAAGTCGAATGCCCGCAGCATGAGATAAAAACCTAAAAGGTATGCAAATACGAACCAAACATTTTCGGGTAGCCACAGATGATACGCATCCATCACCTCGCTGAGAAATTTCGCACTTTTATAGGATATGGCAATCTGGTATGTTGGCATTCCAGAAAAAACTGAATTCGTCCAAAGGGTTACGTCTCCAGTCCTATCTCTATATTCACGTGCTTCTTGTCCAATACTGCGACCTGCAGCAGAATCATGACGATATAATATCCTGCCTTCTATGTCTGCAGGGTAAAAATATGCAAACGATATTGCTGCGAAGAGAAAGATGACAAGAACATCTGGTAGGAATCTTTTTAATGTGCTCACTTTTTTCTTATTTTTATGTGCGTATTAGTGTTTTTGATTTCAACGTGCAAAGATACTTCTTTTTTATGACAAATAAAAAGTGTACGCGCACAAAATTGACGAAAATCAATAAAATAACATTTTTTTAGGAATATATATAAATTTTTTTTGCCTGTTTAAAATAAATAATGTAACTTTGTCCACGTTTTAAGTGATATTACAAACATACTAATAATATTATTTCTAGAAATGAAAAAAATTGCAATGTTTTTTGCTGCAGCTGCTATAGCAGTTTCAGCAAGCGCACAAAGAACAGCTATCACAGCTAACAAGGCTGCTGATAACTTTTATGTTGGTATTCACACTGGTGCTGCTACTATTCTGACAAACAAGAATTTTAGCACTGGTAAGGAAAAGGCATTTTCTGCTTATGCTGCACAGGCAGGTGTTCGTGTAGGTAAGAATTTCACAACAGTATTTGGACTTGCTCTTGATGGTAACGTTTACTTCAAGAATCATAGCCATAACTGCCCATTCAAGATGGGAATGACTTTCATTCAGGCTTTTGATGTTGATTTGCTTGGTACAGCCAACCTCATGAACCTGTTCGCAGGTTACAAAGGTGAGCCACGCAAGTTCGAAATCATCGCCCTCGGTGGTTTCGGTTGGACACACGTAACTGCTTTGAAGAAAGCTAATGGCATTAATTCAAAGGTTGGATTGGATTTCGCTCTTAACTTGGGCTGCAAAAAGCAGTGGCAGGTTTATCTGGAGCCATCTTTGGTTTATCAGCTCCAAGGTTTTGGCTCTGATGAATCAAATGGGTTTGTTAACATAATGCGTGGTGAAGGATTCCAGTTCAATTCAAACAAGGCCCTCTTCAGTTTGAATGCTGGTGTAAACTATAAGTTCGGTACTTCAAACGGCAAGCACAACTTCGCTGTTGAGCAGATCCGCGATCAGGCTGAGATTGATGCTTTGAATGCAAAACTCAATGCAGCACAGGCTGATGCTAACGCAGCAAAGGCAAACGCTTCTTCTCTTGATGGTAAGCTTGCTGATCTCCAGAAGGCTCTCAACGACTGCATGAACAAGCCAGCTGCTGCAGCTGTTGTTA
>CAMNHS010000099.1 GCA_946539635.1 uncultured Prevotellaceae bacterium | reverse complement strand
ATGCTGTATCTAATACCGACCCCTGTGGGAAATATGGAGGATATGACCTTTAGAGCCATAAGGCTGCTGAAGGAGGCTGACGTAGTATTATGTGAAGATACCAGGACAAGCGGCATACTGCTGAAACATTTCCAGATTGAGGGGAAACGCCTGATGGCTCACCATAAATTCAACGAACACGGAACAGCAAAGAATATCGTGGAACGCCTCAAGAGTGGTGAGACGATATGCCTTATTACAGATGCTGGCACACCAGGCATCAGCGACCCAGGCTTCTTCTTGGTTCGTGAGGCTGTAGAAGCAGGCATCGAGGTACAAACTCTTCCTGGAGCAACAGCATTCGTACCGGCTCTTGTTAGTAGCGGATTACCTTGCGACAGGTTCTGCTTCGAGGGCTTTCTGCCACAAAAAAAGGGAAGACAGACAAGAATAGAGGAATTGTCACACGAAACGCGAACCATGATAATATATGAATCTCCACGAAGGATAGTAAAAACCTTAGAGCAACTGGCTGTAGCATTCGGAGAAGACAGGAAAATGTCTGCATGCAGGGAGATATCAAAGATGCATGAGGAAAGCGTAAGAGGCACAATAGCTGAGGTGTTGGCACATTTTAAAGAGACAGAGCCAAAGGGAGAATTTGTCTTAATAATCGGTGGATTCGACAAAAAACATGGAAAAACTCCTTCATTACACGTGGCGTCATAAGATATTTCCACTGGAGGACCTGCTGACAACCGACGGAAAGCCTGTGGAGGTTATAGATACTGGGTTATATAACCGCACCGACAGCGGACCTGACTTCTTTAATGCAAAGGTAAAGATAGACGGTTTATTATGGGTGGGAAACGTGGAGATACACACCAAGGCAAGTGATTGGTATCACCACAAACACGATAATGACAAGGCTTACGACAATGTAATACTGCATGTTGTAGAAAATGCTGACGCAGAAGTTACCACATCAGCAGGCAAGGATGTTCCTACCCTCGTAATACCTATAGCGCAGAGTTTAAGGGATAACTATGCCGAACTGCTGAACTCGGAGAAATATCCCCCTTGCTACAAGATAATAGAAGACCTGCCCACCTTGAAGGTACATGCTTGGCTGAGTGCCCTGCAGACAGAAAGGTTGGAGAGAAAGACGAGAGATATAGAGAATAAGGTAAAGATAATGAATGGCTCGTGGGAGGATGCATATTTCGCCACCTTAGCCAGGAATCATGGATATGGCGTAAACAGCGATGCTTTCGAGGAATGGGCAAGAGTAGTACCCATGAGTGCTGTAGCACACCATAGGGACAACCTCTTCCAGATAGAAGCAATGTTCTTGGGGCAAGCAGGCCTGTTGGAGCATGTAGCACCTCAGTATGCAAAAGAATATGCCTATATGCAGAAGAAATTCACCCTCACCCCAATGAATGCCTCACACTGGAAGTATAAGACAAGGCCTCAGAACCATCCCCATGTGAGAATAATACAACTGGCGAAGATGTATCATGAGCACAGGACAGGACTTAGGGACCTGCTGGAGTGTAAGACCATAGAGGAAGTGGGGAAATTATATGATTTCAACGGTATGAAACTAACATTGTTTGCCATCAATACCGTCATTCCTACTATGTTTGCCTATGGCTCACATCATGCTAAGGACGAACTATGCGACAGAGCCTTAGACATGCTGGAGTCTTTGCCCGCAGAGGATAATAACATCGTGAGGATGTGGCAGGAATGTGGTTTGAAGATAAAGACAGCCTATGACTCACAATCTCTTCTGCAACTGAAAAAAGAATACTGCGACAAAAAAGAATGTCTGAGATGCAGATTCGGATATGAATTCCTGCAAGGAGAATATAAAAACGAATTTTTTAAATAGATAAAAGGAATAAAGAAATGGTTTTGAATTATATTTTTATAGCGTTTTTCCTGATAGCTTTTGCAATAGCTTTGTTCAAACTGATAGTAATGGGCGACGTAGAGGTGTTCCCAGCAATGATGAACTCTACCTTTGACTCTGCAAAAACTGGCTTTGAGATATCATTGGGCCTGACAGGTGTCCTCTCACTCTGGCTCGGCATCATGAACGTTGGAGAAAAGGGAGGTATAGTAAATGTGATTGCCCGCATCCTGTCTCCTATCTTTTCAAAACTATTCCCTGACATTCCTAAAGGTCACCCTGTAACAGGCAGTATCTTCATGAATATTGCAGCTAATATGCTGGGATTGGACAATGCTGCAACGCCATTGGGACTGAAGGCGATGGAACAGATGCAAAGCCTCAACCCCAATAAGACGACAGCAACGAACCCTATGATAATGTTCTTAGTGCTGAATACCTCAGGACTTACCATTATACCTGTAAGTATCATGGTATATCGTGCTCAGCTGGGAGCAGCACAGCCAACAGATATCTTTATTCCTATACTGATTGCCACCTTCTTTGCCACCCTTGCAGGCATCATAGCAACCAGTATATACCAGAGGATAAACCTCTTTAACAAAACAATGCTGCTGACACTTGGCGGTATGTGCCTTATGGTTGGCGGCATAATATGGGGATTTTCGGCTATGGACAAGGAAACAATGTCACTTGTTTCCACCACAACAGCCAATGTACTGCTTATGAGTATCATTGTAGGATTCTTTGCTGCAGGAATACGCAAGAAGATAAACGTCTATGAAACATTCATAGAAGGAGCAAAGGATGGCTTTACGACAGCAGTAAGAATTATACCATATCTTGTAGCTATCCTTGTTGCCATTGGCGTTTTCCGCGCTTCAGGAGCAATGGATGCCCTTATCGGTGGAATCGGCTATCTGGTAGAGGGATTAGGATTCTCCGCAGAATGGGTAGGAGCACTGCCGACTGCTCTCATGAAACCACTCTCCGGCTCTGGAGCAAGGGGGATGATGGTTGACGCTATGACAACATATGGTGCAGACAGCTTTATTGGAAGGCTCAGTTGTATCTTCCAAGGAAGCACAGATACCACATTCTACATTCTGGCAGTTTATTTCGGTAGTGTGGGAATACGAAACACCCGCCATGCCGTTGCCTGTGGATTACTGGCTGACATAGCGGGCGTTATAGCTGCAATAGCCGTAGCTTATCTTTTCTTCGGCTAAAGTTTCTGTTCTACTTCTATCTCGGTGAATGTCTCTATGATGTCACCTGCCTGAATATCATTGCAGTTGACAAGAGAGATACCACATTCAAGACCTGATGCTACTTCCTTAGCGTCATCCTTGTAACGCTTGAGGGCATTGAGTTCACCTGTGAAGATTACGATACCATCACGGATAAGACGTGCCTTATCCTTAGCATGTACCTTACCTTCAGTGACAAGAGCACCAGCAACAAGGCCAACCTTAGAAATCTTGAAGACTTCCTTGACTTCTGCCTGACCTGTGGCAACCTCTTTCTTAATCTTATCAAGCATACCCTCCATAGCGGCCTTGATATCATCCATTGCATCATAGATGACAGAATAGGTGTTGATTTCCACACCTTCCTGTTCAGCAAGACGCTTTGCTGCAACAGACGGACGAACCTGGAAGCCGACAATCATACCATTCTCTGCTGTAGAAGCCAGCATGACATCGTTCTCAGAAATCTGACCGACCGCCTGCATGATGACATTAACCTGTACCTTCTCTGTTGACATCTTGATGAAGGAATCTGAGAGGGCCTCACAGGAACCTTGTGTATCAGCCTTGACAACGAGGTTGAGTTCGTGGAACTCACCAAGTGCAACACGATGTGCAATTTCTTCGAGTGACAAGGTTGTAGTAGTACGCAAGCTCTGTTCACGCTGCAACTGCATACGCTTATTAGCAATCGTTCGTGCCTCCTGCTCTGTCTCCATGATATGGAAAGAGTCACCTGCTGAAGGAGCACCGTTTAGACCGAGGATAATAACAGGCTCAGAAGGACGAGCCTTCTCTACCTTCTGGTTACGCTCATTGAACATAGCCTTTACACGTCCCCATGCTGTACCAGCAATAACGACATCACCAACCTTAAGAGTACCATTAGAAACGAGAACTGTTGCAACATAGCCACGTCCCTTATCTAGAGAAGCCTCTATGACAGAACCTGTAGCGTTACGGTTTGGATTAGCCTTCAGGTCGAGCATTTCTGCTTCGAGAAGAACCTTCTCCATCAGTTCCTCTACACCAGTACCCTTCTTGGCACTGATTTCCTGACACTGGTACTTACCGCCCCATTCTTCCACAAGAAGATTCATAGCAGCAAGGTCCTGACGTATCTTATCAGGATTAGCACCTGGTTTATCAATCTTATTTATAGCAAATACCATAGGTACATTAGCAGCCTGAGCATGTGCTATAGCCTCCTTAGTAGTAGGCATGATAGAGTCATCGGCAGCAATAATGATGATAGCGATATCTGTTACCTGTGTACCACGGGCACGCATCGCAGTAAATGCTTCGTGGCCAGGGGTATCAAGGAATGTGATACGACGTCCGTCAGGCAATTTCACATTATAAGCACCAATGTGCTGTGTGATACCACCAGCCTCACCAGCTATCACGTTGGTATTGCGGACATAGTCGAGGAGTGATGTCTTACCATGATCGACGTGACCCATAACAGTAACGATTGGAGCACGAGAGATCAATTCTGTTTCATCGTCTTCCACTTCCTGAATGGCCTCCTGCACCTCAGCAGAAACATACTCTGTTGTAAATCCGAATTCTTCGGCAACAAGGTTTATTGTTTCTGCATCCAGACGCTGGTTGATAGATGCCATGATACCAACAGACATCAGAGTACCAATAACCTTTGTCACAGGAATATCCATCATAGTAGC
>CAMNHS010000098.1 GCA_946539635.1 uncultured Prevotellaceae bacterium | reverse complement strand
TTTACTACAGAATAGTATTTCTTCTCGGAATAGAGGGAGTCAACGCCTTGTTTTTCCTCTATCTGGAAGTTTATGTATTTCTTGTTGCGTGATTCCCAACGGCTCAGGATATAGGCTCTGTTGAACTTTAGGGTGTCTGCTGCGTCTATTACCTTCACCTCTACAGATGACAGTACGGAAATAGGTTCTGTGGGGATCTCATTATAATATAGCATACATCTTACTACAGTATCTGCAGCACTGACACCATTTAATCGCAGCCCCTTGGTGAAAGATAGCTCCACATCCTCGTCTGTCACTATCTTTGTGACATAGCTGTTGCTGGCATAAATGTCGCACATATCAGCCTTCATATACGACAGGTTTCCATCACCTGTATCGTAGGGCTCACTTTTGCATGCCTGTAGCAGCAAGCCAGTTACGACAAGGATTAGCGTACATAGTAAGTATCTTCTCACGCAAGAAATCATAATCGGGATTTGGAACTTTTACTTTTGCTATCTGTTTGTTCAGGTATTTCTCAAAGGTTTGCTTGTCGGCTGATGTATATTTATCACTATTGTTGGTACCATCAAGCTCATCCTTTGCTATCCAGTTGCATGGATAAAGGCGGTATCGAGAGTGTATTTCGGCATCAATATGCTGGGCGATTTCATGGAACATCTCTTTGCGAGGAATGTCTTTTTTACCCATTTCATCGAGCCATTCGTCAATGCATGGAGACAATTCGTAGTGTACCCTACCCTTGAATCCCATGATGCCTGTCTTCATATTATCAAGGTCATCTTGCTTGCTTTTCTTCCATCCAGGAACATCACGCTTGAACTGAAATTCCTCTGCTTTCAGGTAATCGCAGGGGTCATATTCGTAGCTGATGGTAAGAGGTGCAATATGCAGGTCTTTCAAGGCATCTGTCAAAGAAGAACCCTCTACTACTCCCATAGCAAACATCTTCAGGACACTATCCTGAGTGCGGTCATCTGAATCCTTCGCCCTACCCTCACGCTGAGCTATCCATATATTCTCGCCTTTTTCATTTATAGCATAGTGCATATACTCACTCATCAGGTGTGAAGAACGCATCATTTCATGGGCAGTAAGGCCTCTACGAACAGTAAAGCATTTGTTCATGCGAACCAACTTCTTTATCCAAGGATAAATAAGGAGATTGTCACCAATACCTATCTCGCAGGTACGCTCAAAACCATTATTATAGAGCATCAAATCAAGGAATGCTGAATCGAGAACTATATCACGATGGTTGGACACAAAGAGGTAGCGCTTTTGCTTCACCATATCCTTGGGGTAAGAGAAGGTAGTCCCCTTAGTGCAACGTGCAATACATAGTTTCACAACAGGCTTCATAAAGCGTATCTGAAAGTCCTGCGCCGTCTTGACACCACTAAAGAGCAAACGAAGGAGAAAATTCCGCACACCCTTAGGCAACCAAGGAGCGAAGCCCTTCATAAGGAGATTAAACTGTCTGTCTTCGAGAAGTTCATTGAAGACAACAGGCATCTCTTCCTCATTATAGGGGCGGATTTCATCAAAATCTGGATTGTATGACATTGTTTCTCGAAAATTTTCTGCAAAAATACAATGTTTTTTCGGAAAAAAAGAAATATTGAATATTTTTTTTGTAATTTTGCCACCCAAATAACCAAATCTTAACAAAACATATAATCATAATGTCAAAACACAATAAAAAAAACAGAAACTCTTTTAGCGGATCCCTGGGATTTGTACTTGCTGCCGCAGGAAGTGCCGTCGGTCTTGGTAACATCTGGCGTTTCCCATATCTTGCTGCCCGCAATGGTGGAGGCGTGTTCCTTATGGTATATATCATTCTTGCCCTCACCTTCGGTTTTACTTTGCTTATCACAGAAGTTGCCATCGGCAGGCGCTCACAACAGGGGCCGCTGACAGCTTATAAGTTCTTCAACAAGAAGTGGGCTTTCGTTGGTTTCCTGTCGTTTATCATTCCATCGATAATATACCCTTACTATTGCGTCATCGGAGGATGGGTGCTGAAATACTGCATGCAATATCTGCTCCTTCAGGGTGACGAAGCGGTTAAAGATGGATTTTTCAGCGGTTTCATCACGCAGCAATGGGCCCCGATAGGATATATGCTCTTCTTTGCCGCAACATGTTTCTTCGTGGTGTATAGCGGCGTAGAAAAGGGTATTGAGAAATTCTCAAAGATAGTAATGCCTCTGCTGTTGATACTGGTTGTCTTTATTTGTATCTATTCACTCTTCATGGAGCATACAGATGCTAATGGAGTAACCCGTACTGGTCTTGAAGGTGCTGCTGTTTACTTTATTCCAAACTTTGAGGGCATCACTGTCGTCAGATTCCTAAAGATTACTATGGATGCCTGTGCACAGCTGTTCTACTCTCTGAGTATTGCTATGGGTATAATGGTGGCTTATGGTTCATATATGAAGAAGGATGTCAACTTGGGACAGGCTGTTGACCGCATCGAGATATGCGATACAACGATTGCACTCCTTGCAGGTTTGATGGTCATCCCTGCTGTCTATGTCTTCATGGGAACAGAAGGAATGGGTGCTGGCCCTGGACTTATCTTCGTGGCACTACCAAAGATATTCCAATCACTCGGTGCTTTCGGACCTTTTATAGGATTAGCATTCTTCCTGCTTGTACTCTTTGCTGCCACAACAAGTGCCGTGAGCATTCTGGAGGCTTGTGTATCAAGCGTTATGGATGCCTTCCATTGGAGCAGAACAAAATCTGTCTGCATCATGCAGGGAGGAGCACTCATCTCAAGTATCATCGTTTGTCTGGGATATAACGTATTTTACTTTGAATACGAACTGCCTAATGGAGCAACGGCACAGATACTTGATATCTTCGATTATGTCTCTAATAACCTGCTGATGCCAAGTCTTGCAATCCTGACCTGCATACTGTTTGGATGGATAATAAAGCCAAACCTGCTTATTGGAGAGATACGTCTGAATGGCTACAAATTCGTACGAAAGACAATGTATATTGTCATGCTGAAGTACATTGTTCCTATACTGCTCACAGTACTCCTCATAGGAGCGTTTGGACTTTACTAGTTTAATGGTTTAAATAGTTTAATAACAGAAAAAATCCGGGAAGAGTTCATCTTTCCGGATTTCTTATTGTCAAAGGTCTAAAGTCTTTAACCGTTAAACTTTAACCGTTAACCGTTATTACACCCTATACAGCAAACCATTCTTCAGGTCTGCCTCTGCTATCTCCTTAATCTTTACGTGCAACTTCTTACCAGTAGCATTAAACGGTATTTGCTCAGTAAAGCGATAGTAGCGAGGACGCTTGAAGTTTGCGATGTCTGGGCTCTGTTTACAGAAGGCATCCAACTCGTCAGGTGTCAAAGACTTATCATCACGAACGATGTATGCTGTAACCATCTGGCCACGAACCTTATCAGGCACAGAGGTAACGATACAGTCCTTCACCTTTGGATGAGTATTCAAGACTGCCTCAACTTCTGTTGGATAGATATTCTCGCCAGAAGAGATAATCATATCATCCTTACGACCTACGATAGTAACAAACTGGTTCTTGTCCCAAGTACCGAGATCATTGGTATATATGAATCCCTTATAGTACTTCTTTTCTGTCTCCTCAGGTTTGTCATGATATATATAAGGTGACTTTGCTGGTGAGCAGATAATAACCTCACCAACCTCTGTACCATCTGTTGATACCAAATCATCTGGTTCTGCCTTACGATCCTCATACACTTTTACTACACGAACGTCATCATCTACGCATGATGCTCCAGCAGTACCAGCATTCTCTGGCAGGTCGAATGGACGCAGGAAGGTGTTCCAGAATGTTTCTGTAGTACCATAACCATTATATATATTAGGTGTAAGAACCTTCTGATAACGTATGCAAGCCGAACGCTCCAATGGGCTACCCATTGTTACGATGCCCTTCAAGGCACTGACATCATAACCCTGACGCTCCTGCTCATCAGCCAACTCTTCAAGAACAGTAGGTACTCCGACAACGAATGTTATCTTGTACTTCTGTACCAGTTTCAATGCAGTGCGAGCCTCGAACTTACCAAGTATTACAAGTGTAGCACCAGCATAGAAGGTAGGACAAGGACCTGCACAATGCAAACCACCACGATGGAACCAAGGAGTTGTATTCATCGTAATGTCCTTATAACTCATCGGGAAGTGAATCATCACATCATGAGCAGACAACACCTCATTGATACTTGTCATAGCAACACCCTTGGGTCTTCCTGTAGTACCTGATGTATAAAGACGGGTTGTCTCATCATATATATTATATTCGCACATATATGGAGGCTCTTCGATGCTACTCGTTGCTACATAATCCTTATAGCGTACAGCACCCTCTATTTCCTTATCACTTGCTACGATTATCTTCTTTGGCTTATGCTGAGTCTGCTTTACAGCAGCAAGGGCACTCTCGAGTTTTGACTCACAAACCATAAGAATCAGAGGTTTTGAGTCATCTATGTTGTATGCCAACTCACCAGAACTGATACGATAGTTTACAGGACAGCATACACCATGCATCTTATGTGCTGCAACATATGCAAAAGCAAACTCAGGACGGTTTACCATCTGAACCATTACAACATCGCCTTTCTGGAAACCATCTGCATGTAAAGCATTACATAGACGGTTCGTGTCCTCATTTAACTGCTTGTAAGTCCATTCTTTACCAGTTTCGGATGCTATCATAGCAATACGATCTGCGTAACGACGAACATTACGCATATAACCTTCAATCCACGTATAATGGTTTTCGAAAATCTGTTTAAAGTCTGTCATCTTGTTGATTATTTATTTTGTTGTATTTTCTTTTCTTATAACTGAGCGCTGCACCTTTCCGCTAATAGTCTTTGGCAGTTCATCGACAAATTCTATTATACGAGGATATTTATA
>CAMNHS010000097.1 GCA_946539635.1 uncultured Prevotellaceae bacterium | reverse complement strand
AAAAATCTTTTTCATAACTTTTACAATTTTTAGTTAATAAAATAATTTCTTATAGTTACAAACTATTTCTGAGCACAAAGATAGAAACTTTATTACCTTTTTGCAAACTTTTGTAAAGGAAAAGTCCGATATTTAACATTTATTTGCTAAATCCTGCGCATAGTTGTATAAAAAAGTGCAAAAAAGGTGAAATCAACAGCAAGAACAATTCCCATCGCAGTTTTTGCAGCATGATTTCTTCCCGCCAGAGCGAAAAACATATCTGGCAGCAAGAATAAAAGCAATACAAACTGCTGCAAGGAGAAGGATTGAAATAAGATTCATAACAATGCTATGTTATAAGCTATGAAAGAAACTATATAAGCTATAAGACATTGGAAGAAGACTATAGCCAAAGCATCTTTGTTCCCTAATTCACGACGAATAGCAGCTATTGCTGCAACACAAGGAGTGTAGAGCAAACTGAATACAAGCAATGATATTACTGCTGGGATTGAGAGGACGGATGCTATTGGAGTGCTTTCTCCAAACAATACTGTTAGTGTTGATACTACACTCTCCTTTGCCAGGAAGCCACTTACGAGAGAAGTGGTAATTCTCCAATCGTCAAGTCCTATAGGAGCCAAAAGTGGCGATATTACTGAAGCTGCCACACCAAGAATACTCTCTGATGCATCTTCTACAACATGCAGTTGGAAAGAGAAACTCTGCAGGAACCATATGATAATGGTAGCACAAAAGATAACAGTGAAGGCCCTCTGCAAGAAGTCGCGAGCCTTCTCCCATAACAGCATCATTGTAGTCTTTACAGAAGGCAGGCGATAATTCGGAAGTTCCATTACAAAAGGAACTGCCTCACCTCTAAATACACCATGCTTCATTATTATTGCTGCAACTATGCCTACCAAAATACCAAGAAGATATAATCCACACATTACCCATGCTGCATTGTCTGGGAAGAAGACAGCACAGAAGAATGCATAGATAGGCAGCTTTGCCGTACAAGACATGAAAGGAATAAGGGTAACAGAAAGTCTCCTGTCTCGCTCAGAAGGCAGAGTACGAGAAGACATTACAGCAGGAACAGAACAGCCAAAGCCTATAAGCAAAGGCACTATACTTCTGCCAGAAAGTCCTATCTTTCTTAGAGACTTATCCATCACAAAGGCTATTCGAGCCATATATCCTGTATCCTCAAGCATTGAGAGGAAGAAGAACAGCACAACAATGATAGGAACAAAGGATGCTACTGTTCCAACACCAGCATATACACCATCTATTATGAGGGAGCGAACCCAATCTTCTACTTTCCAGGAGATAAGGGTCTCATCACTTATTTGGGTAAACCAATCGATGAATTCCTCAAGCCACTCTTGCATTGTTCCTCCAAGAAGGTCGAATGTAAGCCAGAAGATGACAGCCATTATAAGGAAGAAAGAAGGCAAAGCTGTCCATTTGCCAGTAAGAACCTTATCTATGGCAGCAGAACGAATGGCTTCTTTGCTCTTCTTAGGATGTACTACAGTATTGGCACAAAGATTTTCGATGAAGGAATATCTCATATCAGCCATAGCAGCAGCTCTGTCCATACCTCTCTCCTCCTCCATCTGCTTTCGGATATGTTCTATTGTCTCTTCTTCATTCTTTGACAAACCCAAAGTTTTTTCGATAGAGACATCACCTTCTACCAACTTTGCAGCAGCAAAGCGAACAGGGAAATGTACATTCTCTGCATGGTCCTCTATCAGGTGCATTATGGCATGAAGGCATCTATGTACTGCTCCACCTTTATCCTGAGGAGAACAGAAGTCCTGACGAGCTGGCGCTTCCTGATATTGTGCCACATGGATAGCATGGTCAATAAGTTCACTAACACCTTGGTTCTTGCTTGCAGAAATAGGAATGACAGGCAAACCTAATGTCTTCTCCATAGCATTGACGAGAATAGTACCTCCATTTCCCTCCATTTCATCCATAAAGTTGAGGGCAAGCACCATAGGAATATTCAATTCCATCAGTTGCATTGTGAGATATAGGTTTCTCTCAATATTTGTGGCATCAACAATATTTATGATGCAAGAAACAGGATTGTAGGAAGCATTGGGCTTTGTTGGACCTATTATGAACTCCCTGCTTATCACCTCTTCTTGTGTGTAAGGCGAAAGGGAATATATTCCTGGTAAGTCTGTTATTTCTGTGTTTTTGTAACCCTTTATGACACCCATTTTCCTGTCAACAGTGACACCTGGGAAGTTTCCCACATGCTGATTTGCTCCTGTCAGCTGATTGAAGAGTGTTGTCTTTCCACAGTTCTGATTACCTACCAAGGCAAATCTCAGTATGGTATTCTCTGGTAGTGGGTTCTCCTGTGTTGCATCATGAAAACGTCCACCCTCACCAAGGCCCGGGTGTTCCAAGATAGTATGCTCTGAGTCTGCCTTCTCTGGTATCTCGACATCTGCAACAACAGTTATCTTTGCTGCATCGGCCTTTCTCAGTGTCAGGGAATAACCATGCAGATGTATCTGCAGAGGATCTCCCATCGGAGCATACTTCTCTACTGATACAATAGCACCAGGGATAAGGCCCATATCAAGGAAGTGCTGACGAAGAGCTCCCTCGCCTCCTACCTGTGTTATGAGAGCATTTTTGCCAATATGAATTTTATCGAGTGTCATCTTTTGGATGTGCAAAAGTAGGAAAAAAATGGGATAATAGCAACGAAAAATCAAAAAAATACCTAAAAATAATGATAGAACCATATAAATTTCGTACCTTTGCAGAAGAAAATCAAACAAAATAATCACATTATGTTAACAATTACTAGTTATGAAGATTTTGCTCAGTATGAGGGCAAAGTTCTTGGAACATCAGATTATGTTCAACTTACTCAGGAGAGAATAAACCTTTTTGCTGATGCTACCCTTGACCACCAATGGATTCATGTGGACACAGAGCGAGCAAAGAAGGAGAGCCAGTTTGGAACTACCATAGCTCATGGATACCTTACTCTTAGTGTTCTGCCATATCTCTGGGGACAGATAGTAGATGTGCAGAATGTCAAGATGCTTGTAAACTATGGTATTGACAAGATGAAGTTTGGACAACCAGTATTATCAGGTCAGAGCCTCAACCTCACAACTTCTTTACAAAGCATAGTAAACCTTCGTGGTGCAGTAAAGACAGAGGTTAAGTTTACCATGAATGTAAAGGAAACAGGTAAAAAGGCTATCGAGGGTATTGCTATTTTCATCTATTATTTCAATAATTAGTGTACACTCACATACGTATGCGTGTGCGCAATCGCGTGCGCTTTATTAGAAAGAATTCCGAAAAGAAAAAAACTTTTCGGACTTTTTTTTTGTTTTTTTGCAAAACTATATATATAATAAGGTGGATTAATTCAAACTTAATACCTTTGCAGCCGCAAATTTAAAATTAAAAGCAGACAGATATGCAAGAGAACTTAGTAATTGTAGAGAGTCCTGCTAAGGCAAAGACTATTGAGAGGTTTCTTGGTAAAGACTATAAGGTGATGTCCAGCTATGGACACATCCGTGACTTGAAGAAGAAGGAAATCAGTATTGACATGGATTCTTTGGAACCTGTTTATGAGATTCCAGAAGAGAAGAAGAAAATCGTTTCTGAACTTAAGAGTAATGCCAAGAAAGCAAAGAAGATATGGCTGGCTTCCGATGAAGACCGTGAAGGAGAAGCTATCTCTTGGCACCTTTGTGAGGTGTTGGGCCTTGATACAAAGAATACCAACAGAATAGTATTCCATGAAATCACACGAAACGCCATCTTGGAAGCTATTGAGCATCCTCGTCATATTGACATGAATCTCGCCAATGCCCAACAGGCACGCAGAATGTTGGATCGCCTTGTGGGCTTCAACCTTTCACCTATTCTTTGGAGAAAAGTAAAGCCATCTCTCTCAGCGGGTCGTGTACAGAGTGTGGCCGTAAGGCTTATCGTAGAACGTGAAAGGGAGATACAGCAGTTCACCCCTGAAACATATTTCCGAGTTACTGCTACTTTCAATATTGATGGTGCAGAGATAAAGGCTGAACTAGACAAACGTTTCTCTAACCACGAAGAAGCATTGGAGTTTTTAGAGCAATGTAAAGGTACCACCTTCACTATAGCAGAAGTACAGAAGAAACCTCTCAAGCGCACTCCTGCTCCTCCTTTTACTACTTCTACTCTTCAACAAGAGGCAGCAAGAAAGCTGGGCTTTACTGTTTCACAAACTATGATGGTGGCACAGAGACTTTATGAAAGTGGACATATCACATACATGCGTACTGATAGTGTTAACCTCTCTAAGCTCTGCATCAGCACAGCAAAAGCTGCTATAACACAAATTTTTGGCAAAGAATATAGCAAATCACGTAACTATACAACCCACTCAAAAGGTGCTCAGGAAGCCCATGAAGCTATTCGTCCTACATATATGGACAAGCAGGAGATTGATGGTACAGCACAGGAGAAAAACCTCTATCACCTTATCTGGAAACGTACTGCTGCCACACAGATGGCTGACGCAGAAATAGAGAAAACAACTATTGTCATCAAGACAAAATCCAGCAAATTTTCATTCGTATCCAGCGGTGAAATCGTTACTTTTGATGGTTTCCTGAAGGCTTATCATGAGAGTAACGACGATGAAAACGAGAATGAAGTAATAGGACAGAACATCATGCCTACATCTATTAAGAAAGGCATGGAGGTAAAACGTGAGGAGATATCTGCCGCTGAACGTTGTACTATGGGACCTCAGAGATATACTGAAGCATCATTGGTACACAAGATGGAAGAGTTGGGTATTGGTCGTCCTTCTACTTATGCTCCTACTATTTCTACAATTCAGCAAAGAGAATATGTCGTCAGAGGCGATAAAAAGGGCAAAAATAAGACCTTTAGCATCGATACTCTGAAAGGAGATACTATTGAGTCAACAACAAAGAAAGAGGTTATTGGTAATGAAAAGGGAAAACTTATGCCAACAGATATCGGTATTGTTGTTAATGACTTCCTTATGGAATACTTCCCTGAGATAATGGATTACAACTTCACAGCCAATGTAGAGGAGAAGTTTGATGCTATTGCAGAGGGTAATGAAGATTGGCACAGGATGCTGAAGGATTTCTACAAGCACTTCGA
>CAMNHS010000096.1 GCA_946539635.1 uncultured Prevotellaceae bacterium | reverse complement strand
AAACAGCCGTTTAGGACAAAACGTATAAACTGCGCTTTGCCGGCATCACTGTGTAATATGGTGTCTATTGCATGCACTATTTGGTTACTTTCTTACCATTATGTATATATATACCTGGCTGGGACATTGTTGATACCTTGGTACCATCAAGTCGATAGATGGTATCTCCCTGTCCTTTCACCTTTAACCTTTCACCTTTAACCTTATTAATCCCTGTCGGACCTCCTAAATATGTAAGTCTGAAGTTCGTAAATATGGTCCAGTCGTTGCTGATGACGCTTTCTTTCTTTATTCCGATTGTCATCGTTCCTGATTCGTCAACGGTTACATCTGTTCCGAAGTCATAGAGGCTGCTAAGGAAGTACTGTTGTGCTTGTTCCATGTTATTAGGAACATATCCCAATGATGTTGATACTCCCAGATTTCCCATCTTACCTGCTTCACTACAGATGCTTGGAAGGTCTGCTGTGGCATTGTTGGCATACATCTTTGCGTTTGCAGCAAATGTTCCGTTCTTACATGAGGTTGCTGCCTGTGTATATGAGCCGTCGCGATAGAATCCCTGACAGGACAGATGATACTGACCTTGTGGCAATCCTTTTACAACCTGCTGGATGTCGAACGAGGTACATTGCCAGAATTCTTGTGAATTGTAGTTGGTGTTTTTCGCCCCGCTTCCAAGGGCGCTGGTAATGGTCCATCCGTCTGTACTGTTGCCGGCAAAGTGTGGATTCTTTATGTAGCCGGTCATATCATCACCAGGCTGTGGGGCGTCGGGAACGAGAACTCCTGTTTTCTCAATCTCCAGCCCCTCTGGAGTCAGAGTGACCTTGACGACTTTCTCTGCAATCATTTGAACATTCTCGGAGAAGGTGCCGTTGGAATTGACGCCCCGTATTGTAATCTCTGCGTCGGCATCAGGTATGATGCAGAGTTTATTGTCGGAGAGGAGCTGCACCCTCATCTTTGCCTCGCTATCGATAAAGAAATTTATCGGTTTCGCAAATGAATTATTTTGGGAAAGTTCGTAGGCAGCCGATACGGACTGGTTATTTTCTACCACCATCACAGGAGCATATATGGGCGCTCCCATACCAGCGACACTGACAACTGTTGAGGCGGAGTTGACTGTGCTTCCGAAGAAGTTTGCCACCATTACATAGTACCTTCCAGATGGGTCGCGAGATATGATGCCGTTCCATCCGTCATTTTTAAACGACAGTTTTGTGATGGCGTCAGACAATTCTCTCGTAGTCTCTGCTGTTACGTTGGAGTAATAAACCAGATGGCGCGCATCCACATAGTCTCCGGCCTTTACGGAACGACTGTTGTTATCGTACATTGGGTACAACTTTGAGGTGTATATAGAATTGTTTGCATTACGATCTCCGAATGCTATCTTCTTGCCATTATGACCTGCAACACCTATTTCGTTGTCTATGTTCACCCAATCTGATGAGAAGGTAGATTGGCTTACACCATCTGTTTGTTTCCACGTAATGCCTCCCTCACCATCATCGTAGTAGAGGGTGCGCTTTTGCTTTGTCA
The DNA here is from genome assembly GCA_946539635.1 of uncultured Prevotellaceae bacterium. GTDB lineage: Bacteria > Bacteroidota > Bacteroidia > Bacteroidales > Bacteroidaceae > Prevotella. The sequence goes on along the minus strand of CAMNHS010000096.1, from coordinate 3,640 downwards.
GTTCATCAGTAGATATTGCCAGCAAGCCACCCTTTTCTGCTGTTATGGTACAAGCGGTATTTGCTTTAACATAATCGAGATATATTACAGCATTACCTGCTGTAGAATATATCGCGAAGCGGTTATCGAGTGCCTTGTCATTAACACTCAACTCGCCATTCATCACCCAAGCATTTCCATCCAGCTGATAGATGCCATTGACAACTGGTGTTGCGTTGAGGCCCTTACCACTTACCTCGTACCATCCTGTTATATTGCCAGAATTGTTTGCACGATAAGGAACTATGATTTTATTCTTGTCGGTTTTATCGGCAGTGAAATATCCAGTGTATGACTTCAGGCCATCAGACCATGAGAAGCAAGAGAAACGCTCAGGAGTATATGCTCTCACTACATTCTGACATTCAAGTACCATCGCCTTGCTATGTGCATTGCGGAACTCCTCCCATGATGTCGGGGTGATGTCGGCAGTAGAATTTGTAAGGTGCATGAGGTATGTCATCATGACACGATGTGCCTCAACCCCCATACGGCGTGCTGCTACATCGGGACGCAACAGCCATGAGCCGTCTGATGTTGTCGCCTGACGTGCCTTTATCTGCTTATATGCCAGATTCTCCAATAGTAGGGCATTGGGGTCTCTTTGGAAACATGCCTGGGTAGAGTATGATGTAATCTGGTCATACAGGAATAGCGACCAGTCATTTCCGTTTGGCATAGCCAGTTCTCCATCAGCAAGGGCGAGCCAGTTCAGCACATTGTCCATAACCTCTTGATTGTTATGCTGCAAAGCGTTTGATGCCCATACTTTGCTTCCGCTGTTACCGCTTTGGAATAGCTTTAGAGCCAATGCAGCCTCACCAAGTTCCTGCATTACTACATTCTGGTATGATGTATGGAAGAGGTTGTGGTTCTGCAGGGTGTAGTCAGCATACAGGTTATTACCTTTATAAAGGTCTGCTACAGAGGTGTCGTTGTAGTCGGGGTCTATAGCATTAGCATTTGATGCATCGCTGTAATGACTGTATGAGTTGATGGCAAACAGCCTCATTCTCTCAAACCACTTTTCTGCCAAAGCATCATCAGGGAACAATCCGAGTGTGGCTGCCAAGATATCTGCTTCCCAACCATTCTCTTCTGCCTTCGTATCGCCAGCATATCCAGTTGGTACTGTGCGACCTAATTCGTAGTTACATTCTGCTTTCAGCATAGCGTAGATATATCCCTTCTGAGCGTCCGAGAGTTTATCCCATTGAAAGAATGCAGAATATGCTACAGACATCGCCCACAGACTTGACTCCCATACGGCATCAGATGTAGAGGTAGAACCCCAGTAGTCACCCCCAGAACATATCTTCAGTTTGTTGGCCTTGTGGGTAGAGTAGGCATATATAAGACTCTTCATAGCATATTCCTCCAGCAAATCGTATGTGATGCCTTGCGGAAGAGTGATGCCGGCAGGCTTAGCATACTTTACCAGGAATGCTGCAACCATCGACAGGTCGGCATTAGGGCGAACACCTTTTTCGCCACTTGGACATGATGGGGAAGTGCCGTTTTCTGTGTTATAGAAGAATCCGCAACTCTCATTGATGCTGTTAGGACTGGCACATTGGAACCAGTAGCTCTTCATATATGGAGTGAAGCGTGCCAGCATCTTCAGAATGTCTGTCATCATCTCGCTTTCAGGAACAAAGGTGTTGTCGATGATACCTTCTGTAGGCGACGGAACATCTTCTTCTGTTGGGTCAGGGTCAACTGTTTCGTTTGTTACATCATAGAGTTTTACGTTGTCTATCATGACACAAGAACCACCACTGGCCCATGTGATGGAGAATCCCAGAGATACTTGTTTCTCTTCTGTAACAGTAAAATCAACACTTGCTGTTGACCAAGCCATTGTTGTAAAACATGATGAGCTACCTTGTGTGAAAGGAGTATTGGAGTTCTCACTTCCTGCCACAATCTTTATGCTTGAAGTTGCTGAATTGGCGTATGCAGAACGGATGTCGGCAGCAAAGCGGTATTTTCCTGCAGGTAATGTGACTGTTTGGTTTAGGGTAGAAGACCCTGTGTTCCATCCCATGCGGAGATAGTAACCTTGCGTGCCGTCGGTAAGTGTTGTCACCTTGCCAAAGTTGTTGTCGGTAAAGCAGTTGGTAGTAATAATCAGCTGCTTATCGATTGTCGAACCGCCATACGTCCATCCGACTGGCTGGTTCTGGATATAGCCGCGCAAGCCGTCAGCACTTTCAGTCTTCGGGGTGAGGGCTGTGATGTCATCAACCTCAAATGATGGGTTGGTGAGTTTGTTTGTGATGTCCACTACGCCTGCTGCGTAGGAGTAACAGCATAGCAGGGAGAAGATTGCTAAAAAAATCAGTCTGAGCGAATTCTTTTTCATAGGATAGAGTTGTAAAGTTTATAAATGTCGTTAGTCAGTTCTTCTGGATTAAAATGTGTTGTTGCATGCTCATAGGCTTTCTGTCCAAGGTAGGTGCATTCCTGTGGGTCTGTCAGCAATCTGTTTAATGATGATGCCATCGTTTTTATGTCATTCGGTGCTACCTGTATGGCACCTGCTCCTGCTGCCTCCGGTAGTGAGGAAACGTTGCTCGTGATAATAGGGCAATGTTGCAGGGCTGCCTCTACTACTGGCAATCCAAATCCTTCATAATAGGATGGGTACATCAATACCTTCGCACAGGTATAGAAGGCTTGCAGTATATATCCTTCGTGGATGTTGTCTATTATAATGACATCATTGGACAAACCTTTTTCGGCAATGAATTTCTCGCATAGCTTGCGATATTCGTGCCCATTTCCTATCACAACAAACTTCGGACGCTTCTCCAACCTTGCGTAAGCCTTCAGCATGCCCAGCAGATTCTTACGGGCATTGATGCTGCCTACTGTCAGGATAAAGTCATCATCCACATACTCCTTTACGATATCCGCTGCTTTCTGCTTTTCCATTTGGGTATAGAAAAGCTGTTGCACAGGTTGGTAGATGACGCTGATGCGTTCTTCCGGAACCCCGTAGAATCGCATCACATCCTTCTTTGTCGATTCGCTGATGCATATTACGTGGGTAGCATGCTTAGCCGACCAACCATATTTCTGTTCGTATAGGAAGATGTCTATCGGCTTATACATCCTTGGAAAAGTCCTCCATGCTACATCATGCATGGTGACAATACTCTTGATGCCCACCTTGTTAATGTCTCGCGGGAGTTCGTTAGAAAGCCCATGGAATAAGACACATCCGTCCTCCTTTGCCTTGTGGCCCATCCAGAAGGTGCGTATCAAAGCCTTCTCGTCATACAGCTTCGTATCAATCTTCGGATAATGGGTATGAATAGCATTTATTAAGGTGCGGCTGTAGTTGCCTAACCCTGTATTATTGTGATAATATCGCTTAGCGTCGTAACCTATTTTCATAATGCATAATCTTTATTCAAAGGTCTAAGGTCAAAGGTCAAAAGTATTTTTCTTAACTCTTAACTCTTAACTTTTAACTCTTAACTCTCAACTCCTCCACCATCTTCCTCGCGGCATTATCTGCAGCAGGGGTGTCGCCCAACTTCTCCTGCACCTCTCTATAGCCCTCCAGCATTGCTTCGCGCCCAGGACGTCCTGG
>CAMNHS010000095.1 GCA_946539635.1 uncultured Prevotellaceae bacterium | reverse complement strand
CTTTCAGCTGGCTGCAAGTCTTTGCGAAAGCGTGCAAAGCCCAATTACGAAATACTCAAAAAATAAAATTTATATAAGGTATGAAAATCAAGAAACGTTGGACAATTTTGATGACAGCAATGACAATAATCGCTATTGCTGGAATTTTTGTTGGCGAGCCATCCTTTGAGTGCGATTGGTCTGTCATTTCAGCAGCAGATGTAGCATGGCTTATCACCGCCACTATTTTCGTCCTAATGATGACGCCAGGATTATCATTCTTTTATGGCGGTATGGTGGGAGCCAAGAACGTCATCAGCACCATGTTGCAGTCATTCATTGCTATGGGTTTAATTTCTGTCCTATGGGTGACGATAGGTTTTTCTTTGTGTTTCGGCGATGACATTGGTGGAGTAATTGGCAACCCTCTTACCTTCTTGATGTTTCGTAATGTAGGAGCAGAGGTATATACAACTCCTGCCGGCAATGTTTTGGGTGGTGCGTCCATACCTTTAGCACTTTTCGCATTGTTTCAGATGAAGTTTGCCATCATCACTCCTTCACTGATTACAGGTTCTTTTGCTGAACGAGTACGTTTTTCTGCGTACATGTTCTTCATGATTTTCTTCTTTTTTATTATATATTGCCCCTTAGCCCACATGACGTGGCACCCGGAAGGTCTGTTTCTTCGTTGGGGTGTTGTTGACTTTGCCGGAGGAATCGTTGTGCATGCCTCCTCTGGTATTGCAGCCCTTGCCGGAGCGATTTATTTAGGCCGTCGAAGCACAGAGAAGAGTGAGCCAGCCAATATACCATTTGTACTTCTTGGAGCTGCCCTTTTATGGCTGGGATGGTTTGGGTTCAATGCCGGTTCTTCTCTTCACGCTGACGGTCAGGCAGTAAAAGCCTTCTTAAACACCAACACCGCCTCTGCAACAGCTATGATGACGTGGATATTCTTTGACTGCCTACGTGGGCGCAAGCCTTCTGCCATGGGTGCTGCAGTAGGTTGCGTGGTTGGTTTGGTCGCTATCACGCCATCTGCCGGATACGTCACCGTAGGACAGAGTATCTTCATTGCATTCGTGATTACACTCATCTGTAATGTTGCCGTATATTGGCGCTCTCACACCAGCATAGACGATGCTTTGGATGTCTTTCCTACCCACGGAACAGGAGGTATTTTCGGCACTATATTGACAGGTATTTTCATACAGGAAGGACTTATAGCAGGAACATGGGAGGGCTTTGTCATTTTCCTATACCATCTGCTTGCAATAGTTATTGTTTTTGCTTATACATTCTGCATGAGCTGGTTAGGTTACAAACTCATTGACAGCCTTATTCCGATGCGTGTTTCCACCTACAGCGAAAAGGTCGGCCTCGACTTCTCACAGCACGACGAGCATTATGGTCTTGCATACATCGACGAACGCGAGATAGCAGAATACGAAGAACACATCAGGTCTAAAGTCTAAGGTTATGCAAACAAAGTATATATTCGTCACGGGTGGTGTCGTTTCTTCTTTAGGCAAAGGCATTATCTCTGCCAGCATCGGAAAGCTGCTGCAGGCACGAGGCTATAAGATTACCATTCAGAAGTTCGACCCATACATCAACATCGACCCTGGCACATTAAACCCTTACGAACATGGGGAATGCTACGTAACGGCAGACGGTATGGAGACAGACCTTGACTTGGGGCACTACGAACGTTTTACCGGCATAGAAACCACACGTCACAATAGCATCACGACAGGGCGCATCTACAAAACAGTAATAGACCGCGAACGCCATGGCGACTATCTCGGCAAGACAATTCAGGTTGTACCCCACATAACAGACGAAATAAAGCGGCGGATGCTACGAGAAGACGGTGAGTCCTTCGACTTTATCATCACAGAAGTCGGCGGTACTATTGGCGACATTGAGAGCGCGCCGTTTATGGAGGCCATCCGCCAGTTACGTTGGCAGTTAGGGCATGATGCAGTGTGTGTACACCTAACATATGTACCTTACCTGAAAGCGGCTGAAGAACTAAAGACCAAACCCACACAACATTCCGTAAAAGAATTACAGTCGATGGGTATTCAGCCAGACATTCTTGTGCTGCGCACGGAGCGCCACCTTGATGATGCAATGCGCATGAAGGTAGCATCGTTCTGCAATGTGGATTTAGAGTGCGTGGTACAGAGCGAAGACATGCCAAGCATTTACGAAGTGCCTGTCAGTATGCAGCGTCAAGGGCTCGACGCTGCTATTTTGCGAAAAATCGGAATTCCTGTCGGTGAAACGCCACAGATGGCACCTTGGCATAATTTCTTGAGAAAGCAACGCAATGCCACACACGAGGTTGACGTTGCGCTAATTGGCAAGTACGACTTACAGGACGCATATAAAAGTATTCGCGAAAGCCTCAACCTTGCTGGCATATACAACGATGTGAAGACACGTTTGCATTTTGTGAACAGTGAATATATAACTGCAGAAAACATCACATCAAAACTTGACGGAATGGCAGGGGTAATAATCTGCCCCGGTTTCGGACAACGTGGTATTGAGGGCAAGATAACTGCCATAGAATATTGCCGCAACAACGACGTGCCCACATTCGGCATTTGCCTGGGCATGCAGATGATGGTGATAGAATTTGCGAGGAATATACTTGGCTACAAAGATGCTAACAGTTGCGAAATGGATTCCAACACCACACATCCTGTCATAGACCTTATGGAGGAGCAGAAAGCAGTCAAGGAAATGGGGGGCACGATGCGATTGGGAGCATACGACTGCGAACTACAAAAAGGAAGCCGCGCTTTGGAAGCATATATGGATATTGATTCAAAATTGATAAATCAAAATTCAAAATTGATTAAGGAACGGCATCGTCACCGTTATGAGTTCAACAACCGCTATCTCGCTGAGTTCGAATCAGCAGGCATGAAATGTGTCGGTATCAATCCTGCTACCAAGCTCGCAGAGATAATAGAGATACCAGAAAAGAGATGGTACATCGGTACACAGTTCCATCCCGAATATTCATCCACCGTATTACATCCGCATCCCTTATTCATGAGTTTTATTAAAGCATGTATCGATGGAACAACTGAAGCATGAATGTGGCATAGCGATGATTCGCCTTCTGAAGCCATTGCAGTACTATGAACAGAAGTACGGCACACGGCATTATGGTCTGAACAAGTTATGCCTGATGATGGAGAAGCAGCACAATCGAGGGCAGGAGGGAGCCGGTATAGCAGGGGTGAGCCTTAACACACCCGCAGGGCAGGAATATATGTTCCGCGAGAGGGCAGAGGGCAGGAATGCTATTTCAGAAGTATTCAAACGAATTAACGATGGACAATTAACGATTGACAGCGATTCAGCTATTACCTCTCAATTATCAATTGTCAATTGTCAATTATACATGGGCCACCTCCGTTACTCTACGACAGGCAAGAGCGGTCTGCAATATGTGCACCCCTTCCTGCGTCGCAACAACTGGCGGGCAAAGAACCTCGCCTTGTGCGGCAACTTCAACATGACAAACATGGAGGAGGTTTTCACCTTCCTCACCAGCCAAGGCCAGTCACCACGCATGTGCGGAGATTCTTATATTACGCTTGAGTTGATGGGACATCGTCTGGATCGTGAGGCTGAACGTCTCTTTCGCATCGCAAAAGATAAGCATCTCGAAGGGGCAGACATCACTCGCTACATAGATGACAATATCGAGATGTCAAATGTATTACGCACCACAATGCCACATTTTGACGGAGGGTATGTGATGTGCGGTATGACCGGCAGCGGTGAGATGTTTGCCATTCGCGACCCATGGGGAATACGTCCAGCATTCTGGTATCAGGATGACGAGGTGATTGTCATTGCTTCCGAACGTCCTGTCATTCAGACTTGCTTCAACCTCGCAGCAAGCGACATCAAGGAATTGTCTCCGGGACAGGCCATCATCATACACAGGAATGGTCGTTGCAACCTGGAACAGATAATAGAATCCAAGCAGTTGAGCGCTTGTTGTTTCGAACGCATATACTTCAGTCGTGGTAATGACAGAGACATCTATCTGGAACGCAAACGCCTGGGAGAGCAGTTGACGCCATCCATCATGAAGGCCATCAACAATGATATTGCCAACACGGTGTTTTCATACATCCCGAACACGGCAGAAGTGGCATTCTATGGCATGACGGACGGAGTCCGCCAGACACACCATGATGTCAGGACCGAGAAAGTCGTATGGAAGGACATCAAGCTGCGCACCTTCATAAGCGAAGGCAATGAGCGTAACGACCTTGCTGCTCATGTATATGACATAACATATGGCTCGGTAAGAACTGGAAGGGACAACCTGGTTATCATCGACGACAGCATCGTGCGTGGCACGACCCTCAAGAAGAGTATTCTGAAGATTCTCGACCGCCTTCATCCCAAGAAGATTGTTATGGTCAGCAGTTCGCCACAGATACGATATCCCGACTATTATGGCATTGACATGTCACGCCTCGAGGAACTCTGTGCCTTCCGTGCCGCAATATCATTGATCGAGGAACGCGGTATGCAACGACTCATTGCCGAGACATATAACCTTTGCAAGACCAGTCCGATGGCTGCCAATCATGTACGAAGGATATATGCGCCCTTCAGCATTGACGAACTAAACAGGAAAATAGTAGAGTTACTTCGCCCAAAGGATATGCAGACGCCTGTGGAACTGGTATTCCAAAGTATCGAGGGATTGCACACGGCATGCCCTAATAATCCTGGCGACTGGTATTTCACGGGTCTCTACCCCACCCCTGGCGGCATCCGTTTAGTAAACAATGCCTTCATACATTACGTAGAAGACATACTAAAATTACAACTATAATAATTCATAATTCAAAATTAGATATGTGTGGAATTACAGCTATACTGAATGTAAAAGAGCAGACGCAGGAAATGCGCAAAAAGGCTCTGAAGATGAGTCAGAAGATACGTCATCGTGGTCCTGACTGGAGTGGTATATATTGTGGCGGCAGCGCTATACTTGCCCATGAACGCTTGAGTATTGTTGACCCCGAGAGTGGCGGCCAACCGCTTTTTTCTCCTGACAGGAAACAGGTGTTGGCGGTCAATGGCGAGATATACAACCATCAGGAGATACGACGCCTGTATGCTGGCAAATACGATTTCCAGACAAAGAGTGACTGCGAGGTGATACTCGCCCT
>CAMNHS010000094.1 GCA_946539635.1 uncultured Prevotellaceae bacterium | reverse complement strand
GGGAGTTAAAGAGGGAGTTAAAGGGGAACAAAAAAATAAGAAAAAAGAAATCAGTATCTCTATAAGCCGGGTTCTGTACTGGTGAAACCAGTGCCCTATCATTTATCTAAGCGTTCTACCCTCCACCGTATTCCGAGGAATTCGGGCGAGCAGCCCTATCATGACGATGGTTTACATGAACTTGCAGCCTCCAGAAAACACAGCATAGTTGTCACCAACTACCTGGTGGTCTCTTACACCACCTTCTCACCCTTACCTGCGCACATTATCCGACTTCGTTTGACTCAGCAAGAATTATGCGCCGGCGGTTATTTTCTTCTGTTAACACCTACTGTCACCAATAGCTTGTAGTTTCGCAAGTGGAGCGCTCTGCGCTGCCCGGACTTTCCTCTGACACATAAATGCCAGCGATAAGGCCAAGATACTGATTATTTTTTCTTAAAAGATTTTTTTCTTTTTTCCGAATATTCTATATAGCTTCCAGCCAAGAAGTGCTCCGTCAATAACATTTGAAGAGTCTGTAATCCAGTTCATTACACGTTTTGTTGGTGAGAGGACAACAGGTTCTTCTTCGTTGACAAGAGAATTCCAATTCTTTTTGAGTGCCGACTCTTTTGCAGTAATATCTGCCTGCATAGAGTCACTCTTCTTCTTGAGTTCTTCAGGAGCGAGGTCAGAGAACAAGTGTGCCAATGGTGCGAAGAGCCATTTACTACGTGTGGCATAAGCTATTAGCAGCAACACCACATAGAACAGGCTGATACACAGAAAGGCAGCGGGTCTTGACCCCACGATACCCTCAAGAGAATAGGCAGCAGCGAAAGAAAGACACGCAAGAATGAGCATTAAAATCAGCAGTAATACCATAATAAAGAATAACATTCCTACTATGGACACCAATTTATGCGTCACGTCAAGCCGTGTCTTTTCAGACTTCAGCTCCACCCATCCTTTGGAATCCTCAATCAGGGCGACTATCTTCTTGACATTTGCTTCACTGGAAATCATGCCTCAACAACGTCTTCCGCCAGTTCTTCTACCTGATTCTTTGAAAGATTGAGGTTATATTTCTCACAGAAGTCCTTCACTTTCTTCTGAATGTCTTCAGCAGTCTTCTTGAGGTCAATCTTGTCACAGTACTCTTTTGCGTAATCCTGAAGCTTTGCACGTGTATCCTCACCCTTTTCTGGTGCAAGTAAAAGTGCTGCTGTTGCACCCGCAACGGCTCCGCCGATAACAGCTGCGATGTAACCTAATGTCTTCATAGTTAAAATTTAATTTTGTTGTTAATAAATTGGTTAATAAATATAACAAATACCTTTTCAAATGCAAAAGTAACAAAAAAATATATCAAAACAAATTTTTTTTACATTTTTTTTCGTACCTTTGCAACGAATTAACAGAATTATATCACTTATTTAAAATAATAACACAAAAATGAAAAAGATTTTTTATTTCAGTGCATTAGTTTGCACAGCAATTGCATTTACAGCTTGTAGTTCTTCAAAAGAAAGTGCTTATCGCAAGGCTTACGAAAAGGCTAAGGCACAGGAGCAGCAGTATGCACAGCCAGTACAGCAGCAGGAATATCAGGCACCTGTACAGCAGGCACCTGTTACTCCAATGGTACAGCAGCCAGTTCAGCAGACAACAACTGTTGTTGACAACACTCCTGTACGCAGAGAGAATGTTGATGTTGTAAGCGGTTCTGGTTTGAAGGCATACTCTGTTGTCGTTGGTTCTTTCGGCGTGCGTGCAAATGCTGACGGTCTGCAGACCACTTTGAGAAATGCAGGTTATGATGCACAGATAGCATTCAACAGCGAACGCAATATGTATCGTGTAATCGCTACTACACACGATGACAGAAGCAGCGCTGTCAGCACAAAGGAATCACTGAAGGCTACATATCCAGACGCATGGCTTCTGATGAAGTAAATGCCTAGGATACTTGCTATAGACTACGGAAAGAAGCGCACCGGGCTTGCTGTAACAGATGAATTACAGATAGTGCCCGGTGCGCTTGATACTGTAGATACTCATACGCTTTTCGAATATCTCGAAAAATATATACGACGAGAGTCTGTAGAACGCATTATCATTGGAGAGCCAAAACAATCCAACGGAATGCCATCAGAGAACATGGCACGAGTAAAGGAATTTGAAAACCGTTGGAGAAAAGCCCACCCAGAGATACCCATTGAGGGATATGATGAGCGATTTACATCAGTATTGGCACACAGGACGATGCTTGATGCAGGACTACACAAAAAAGCCAGACAAGATAAGGCCCTCGTTGACAAAGTTTCTGCTACAATAATATTACAAGATTACTTAAGCCACAGATGATATTACCCATCTATACATATGGTCAGCCTGTCTTGAGAAAGGTTGCTCAGGACATTGATGCTAATTACCCCAACCTCAAAAACCTTATCGTTAACATGTGGGAAACCCTTGCAGAAAGCGAGGGCATCGGACTTGCTGCCCCCCAGATAGGACTACCAATACGACTGGTCGTAATAGACCTTGACCCATTGAAGGAAGATTTTCCTGAATATACTGGATTCAAAAAAGTATTCATCAATGCACACATCGTAGAATATGACGATACGAATACCGAGAGTTCTTCAGAAGGATGTCTGTCATTACCTGCAATACATGAGAATGTAGTTCGCCCTACAAGAATACATGTGACCTATCAGGATGAGAATTTTGAGGAGCACGACGAATGGGTTGATGGATACTTGGCACGTGTCATGCAACACGAATTTGACCACCTTGACGGAAAGATGTTCATAGATCGCATCTCACCATTGAGGAAACAGTTGATAAAATCAAAGTTGAAGGCATTGTTGCAAGGACGTTTCAGAACAGGTTACAGGGTGAAGGTAGCCAAATAAGAAAAGATGCTTAAGCGTTTACTGTATGTCATATTCTGCATATTGCCCATATCATCCGTATATGGGCAATATAACGTTGACAAGCTAATTCTCAGCGGACGCATAGCACTACACTATGAGGACTATGTCCTCTCCATACAATACTTTAATCAAGCTATAGCAGCCAAACCATATCTGTGGGAACCTTGGCAGTTACGTGCTATAGCAAAATACTATCTCGATGACTGGCAGGGAGCAGAAAGTGATGCTACAGAAGCATTGAGACTGAATCCGTATGTCACAGAGCTCTATGACCTTCGTGGTATCACTCGCATCAAGCAGGATAATTTTACTGATGCCATAGCCGACTACACAAAAGCCATCTCTCAGGAGCCAGCAAACCAGAATTATTGGTACAACCGTGCTGCCTGCTATCTTGAGAACAAGGATTATGATGCCTGCCTGTTGCAGTTGGACACCCTGATACAAAAATGGCAGAAGAATTCCAGCGCATACCTTATGAGGGCTGAGGCATTTATGAATAAGGGGGATACCATAGAGGCAGAGAAATGGATTGACAAAGGTTTGGAGATTGACGAACACAATGCCAGCGCATGGAGAGTAAAGGCGATGTTTGCTTTTACAAAAAGTATGTGGAAGGAAGCTGACGAATACTATACCAAAGCTTTGCATTACAAGCCCAAGGACGTAAGATGTTACATTAACAGAGCCCATGTAAGACTTAGAAACAATAACCTACGTGGAGCTATGAGCGACTATGATACTGCATTGGAATTAGACCCCAACAACTTCCTTGCTCACTATAATAGAGGATTGCTGAGACAACAGGTGGGTGATGATAACAGAGCCATCGAGGACTTTAATTATGTATTAAGTCTGGAGCCTGGTAATATTATGGCATTATTCAATAGGGCCATATTGGAAGATAGAACAGGAGACCTGAAAAGTGCCATTCGTGATTACTCTATCGTAATAAAGAAATTCCCTAATTTCTGGACAGGTCTTAAATTTCGTGCAGAATGTTATCGCCGCTTAGGACAGACAGCAAATGCCGAGAAAGATGAATATCGCATTCTGAAAGCTCAGATGGACAAACATCTTGGTGTGCAGAACAGATGGTCATCAGCAAAGCTGCAACAGATGCGAAAGCTGTCTGATATAGACCTTGAGAAGTATGACCAGATAGTCGTAGAGGACGATGCTTCACAAGAGCCTGAATACAAGAGCGAATATCGCGGAAAAATACAGAACAGACAGATTACGGAACATTATCAACCTTATATCGTAATGCAACGTGACAGTCTGATTGAGAAGACAGAATACACAGAAGTAAAAGTGCCAAAGACAGCTCAGGATTTTTATAATCTTGGAACCCACCAGGCACGAGACAGCGTATATACAGAAGCAATAGAAAATCTCACAAAGGCTATCGAGATAGATCCTTATTTCTCACATGCTTATTACAACAGAGGTCTTGCATATCTGCATACCAACGAGATTGAAAAGTCACAGGCCGACTTATCGAAGGCCGGAGAATTAGGACTTTACTCTGCCTATAGCCTCATGAAGCAGAATAGCAAGAAGAATAAAAAGAAATAGCGCACTATGAAAAAACTTTTTTTTGCAACAATACTATACAGTTGCCTTTTCACATTGCCAGCGATGTCTCAAACACTTACAGAGATATATGAGAGTATCCCTGACACCATAATACCAAAGAATGCTGGAGATGCCATAGAAGTGACACAGAATAGTGACACCCTCATACTCTTCAACAAAAGCAACGTGAAATATGAACTTGCGAAGATTACTAACAGTAAGGTAGTATTACTAATCACCCTCCCCCTTCCAGAACCAGATACGCGCGCATACCTATATAATATAATAAAGAGTGATGCAACATCTGAAAAACTAATCTGGCAGCTTGAAAAGAGCCGTGATTTCTCGGATGGAGCCTTCCGTTTTGCAGAAGCTACTATTACTTCTGTTTCTCCACTATTAACACATGTCACATTAAGAGAACCATATGCGCCATCTGACAAAAAAGAAGACCCCATTTTGTTAAAAAATACAAAAATATTCTAGTCTAAGTGCAAAAAGTTTGTGGATTAGAAAAATAATCCATACCTTTGCACCGTGTTTTTCATGGTATTAGATTATTAAGGTTAATGAAGGTTGATTGTCGTGAGACAGTCAATTTTTCTTTAAGGGCTGACATTTTTAATGCCAGCCCTTAATTATTTCAGGTTTCAGGTTTCAAGTTTCAGGTCTTAATTGTCAACTGTCAACCACTCCCTCCCTAACTGGGG
>CAMNHS010000093.1 GCA_946539635.1 uncultured Prevotellaceae bacterium | reverse complement strand
GAAAAGAACATTATTTGCTTGCCACTTTTTATCATTATTGGCTTTATCGCTGGTAATGGTGTCTTGTTTTGGTGGTAAGTTGACTCATGCCTCTCAAGGAGGCGAAGTGACTGGACGCAGCACTGGTAGAGGGTTTAATGAGCCTACACCTTATGGTATGACTCTCATCAACCGTGGCTTCCTCCATATGGGTATTGAAAAGAAGGACTCTCTATGGGGTATGACCGTTCCTACAAAGGACATCTCTGTAGATGGCTTCTGGATGGACGAACGCGAAGTGTCTAACGCTAAGTACAGACAGTTTGTCATGTGGGTTCACGACAGTATTCTCCGCACCCGCTTGGCAGATCCTGCTTATGGTGGCGATGAGACATACATGATTACCGAAGACAAGAACGGTGATCCTGTAACCCCACATCTGAACTGGAAGAAGCAGCTCCCACGCAAGCCTAACGAGGATGAACAGCGTGCTATAGAGTCGCTCTATATCACAAATCCTGTTACTGGCGAAAAGCTGCTTGATGCATCGCAGATGAATTATAAGTATGAAATCTACGACTATACCACTGCTGCTCTGCGCAAGAATCGTCTTGACGCAAGAGAGCGTGATTTGAATACTGACAAGGTAATCGATGAAAATGAGGTCGTAATGATTTCCAAGGATACTGCTTACATCGACGATGAGGGTCGCATTGTTCGCGAGACCATCAATCGTCCGCTTTCAGGACCATGGGATTTCCTCAATACCTATATAATAAACATCTATCCTGACACCACCTGTTGGGTTAACGACTTCACAAATAGTGACAACGAGATGTACCTCCGTAACTATTTCTCTAACCCAACTTACAATGACTATCCAGTAGTTGGCGTTACATGGGAGCAGGCTAATGCCTTCTGTGCATGGCGTACGGATTACTTGCTCAAGGGTCTCAGTGGTCAGGCACGCTATATTCAGAGATATCGCCTCCCGACAGAGGCAGAGTGGGAATTTGCTGCCCGTGGTAAGGACGGCACAGAGTTCCCATGGGAGAATACTGATGTGAAAAATGGCGACGGATGTTACTATGCAAACTTCAAACCAGATCGTGGTAATTACACCAAGGACGGCAATCTGATAACAAGCAAAACAGGTATCTATGCAGCAAACAGCAATGGCCTGTATGATATGGCTGGAAACGTAGCAGAATGGACCTCTACCATCTATACAGAAGCAGGAGTGCAGGCTATGAATGACCTCAACCCACAATTGGAGTATAAGGCAGCCCTCGAAGACCCATACCGCATGAAGAAGAAGAGTGTACGTGGTGGTTCTTGGAAAGACCCAGAGAGCTATATACGCTCTGCTTGGCGTTCTTGGGAATACCAGAATCAACCTCGCTCATATATAGGTTTCCGTTGTGTCAGGTCACTGGCAAGTTCTTCAAGTGTAAATAGTAAAGGCAAGAAAAAAAGATAATTAAAGAATATGTCACAATACAGCAAAATAAACTTCATCTACTTCATGCAGAAGTGGATGGATAGTGTTCCAGGACAGACATTCCTGAACTATGCATACTCTTGGGGAGCAGCAGTCGTAATTCTTGGTACCCTCTTTAAGTTGACCCACCTGCCAGGTGCAAATCTCATGCTTTTCATTGGTATGGGAACGGAGGTAGTCGTATTCTTCATATCAGCCTTTGATCGTCCATTTGACAAGACGACAATCGATATGACTCTCGACAACCACATGGAAGAGGAATTAAGCCCTGCAGATGCTGCAAATGTTGCATCTGGCGCAGGCCCAGCTATTATAGCCCCTTCTGTTACTGGCGCTGCTGGCAATAAGGCAAGTATCCCTGCTGAGACCTCTGGTCTTGTTGGAGGTACTGTTATCATTGGCAATGGCGTTATCGGAGGCAGTGCAGCACCTGCAAGTGCAAAGGCTCCTGACGTTGTTCCAGTTGCTGCCAGCTCTGACAATGATGCGAAGCCAGCAGTTTCTCAACCAGCAGGAGGTGTTATCACGACTTCTGTAACCGGAGCACCTGCCCCTGCTGTATCACAAGAGACAGCAGATGCTATGGAAGAAGTAACACAGGCATACATAGATCGTCTTAACGAGCTTAATGAGACCCTCGAGAAGGTATCAGCACTCAGCCAGCGTCTTTCTGTAGACAGCGAAGAGATGGAAAATCTCAACCGTACGCTGACGGGTATAGCACGTGTCTATGAGATGCAACTGAAATCAGCATCACAACAAATTACAACTCAAGACTCTATCAACGAGCAGACTAACATCATGGCAAACAAGATTAAGGAACTCAACGGCATATATAGTCGCATGATTGAGGCCATGACTGTTAACATGCCAAAGATGTAATCATGGCAATAAAGAAACGACCTGTCTCCCCTCGCCAAAAGATGATCAACCTCATGTATGTGGTGTTGATGGCGATGCTTGCAATGAATGTCTCTACGGAGGTGCTCAATGGTTTCTCTATTGTAGAAGAGGGCCTACGACGCTCCACCAACAACTCTTCCGCAGAAAACAAAAACATCTACGACAACTTCGAAACCCAAATGCGTAATAACCCTGTGAAGACAAGGGTATGGTATGCGAGAGCTCAGGAGGTGAAGAAGATGAGTGATGGCTTGTATAATTTTGCAGAACAGTTGAAGATTGCTATTGTCAGGGAAGCCGACGGCGAAGATGGCGACATACATAACATCCAGAACAAGGAAGACCTTGAAGCTGCTGAGCAGGTAATGCTCTCCCCTATCAACGGACAGGGAAAGAAACTGCAGAAGATGATTGAAGATTTCCGTTACAAGGCAAAGGCTATGCTAAATGACGAACGTCTTCAGAAAATCATTGACGACAATCTTTCTACTAATGTATCAAAGAAAGCAAAGGCTTTAGGCAAAAATTGGCCAGAATATATGTTTGAGCAGATGCCTGTGGCTGCAGCAGTAACTCTTCTGTCAAAACTGCAGAATGATGTACGTTATGCAGAAGGCGAAATGCTACACACCCTTTCTTCAAACATCAGTCTCAAAGATATTCACGTCAACAAACTGTCTGCCTTTGTAATTCCGGAGGCGAAAACCATTATCCGCGGTGACAAATTCTCTGCCCAAATCGTTATGGCAGCCATTGATACCACTCGTCAACCAGAGGTATTCATTGGTGGCAGGAAGGTAGAGTTACACAATAGCACCTACGAATTTACTACTGGCAAGACTGGTGATTTCACCTTCTCTGGATATATGACAATGCTGGACGCCTCTGGTACCACAATACGTCGTGATTTTGAACAGAAATATACTGTCGTTGACCCATCAGCAACAGTTTCCGCAGACTTGATGAATGTCCTCTACGCGGGATATAGCAATCCAATTAGCGTTTCTGTTCCTGGTGTACCTCTCAGCAAGGTTGCTGCTACGATGAGTGGTGGCAGTCTCACCCCAACAGGCCCAGGACATTATATCGCACGTCCAAGTGCAGTTGGTAAAGATGTCACTATTTCTGTTACCAGTTCACAGTCAGGAAGACCTCTCCCGATGGGGCAGTTCACTTTCCACGTACGTAAATTGCCAGACCCAACTGCATATATCGTGATTGGCGATGACAGATTCCGTGGTGGTGGTATGTCGAAGGCAAACCTGATGGGTGTGAATACTCTTAAAGCTGCTATCGACGATGGATTGCTGGACATCGAGTTCAGGGTTACTGGATTTACCGCAGTATTCTTCGACAACATGGGTAATGCAGTCCCTGTTGTCAGCGATGGAGCCAACTTCTCTGCAAGGCAAAAAGACACTTTCCGCAAGTTGTCACGCAACAAGCGATTCTATATTTCAAGCATTCAGGCAATCGGTCCTGACGGCATAGCCCGCACGTTGCCAACTGCTATGGAAGTCGTTGTAAAGTAATAAATAATATAGGTATCAAAATATGAAACTAGTATTTTCTTTTCTGTTCTTATCACTTTTCGCTTTTCAAGTAAATGCACAGCCAGCACAACGCCGTGCTGCCAAAGAAAAGAAGCAGGAGGTGAAGAGTACGCCGAAGAAGGCTGTAACAGAGGCAAAGGCAGAAGCGAAGCCTGAAACAAAGCCAGAAGTGAAGCCTGTGACACCACCAGCTGCACCAAAGAAAGCGCGCGTAGCACCTCCGAAGAAGGCTACTGCAGCAAAGACACCTGCAAAGACTTCTGCTAACGGCATCACAACTCGTGCGCAGTTATCATATCCTACATCAATGCAGATGAAGGAAGACGTTGTATGGCGTCGTGACATATATCGTGAAATAGACCTCACCAAAGGCGATAATGCCGGACTCTACTATCCTGTAGAGCCTATCGGCAGTCAGATGAACCTTTTCACATATCTGTTCAAACTTGTGCTCTCTGGACAGGTAAAGGCCTATGAATATCGTCTTGACGGTAATGAGAGTTTCGAACCAGACGCGTTATTAAAGCCATTGGCTTTGCTCGACAACTATCATATCTATTATGAACGAAAGGACGGCAAGCTGAAGTTGGACAACAGCGACATTCCTTCTAAGGAGGTGAAGGCATACTATGTAAAGGAGACATCATATTATGACCAGTATTCTTCTACCTTCCACACAAAGGTATTGGCCCTCTGCCCTATCATGAGTAGCGACGACGGTTTCGGAGATGTTGAGACAAAGTACCCATTGTTCTGGGTAAAGTATGACGATGTTGCTCCTTTCCTTGCAAAGCAGACCATTATGACAAGCGACCTCAACAATGCTGCCACAATGTCTGTTGATGATTACTTCGTTAAGAATATGTATCAGGGCAAGATATATAAGACCAACAACATGTTGGGCAAGACCCTAGCACAATATTGTCCTAATGATACCGCTATGCAGAAAGAGCAGGCAAGAATTGAGGCAGAACTGAAAGCCTTTGAGGAAAACATCTGGGGCGACCAAGTTCGTAAGGATTCTCTCGATTCTATTGCCAAAGCTCAATTAGCCCTTGACCCTAAGGCAGCAAAGAAAGCTGCAAAGGCAAATCGTCGTGCTAAAAATACAAACGTAAACAAGAAGTCTTCGTCAAAGAGTAAATCTTCTGGTGGCAGTGGTTCTCCACGTGTCAGCGTCAGAAGAGAAAGGCACTAAGAGCTAAGAATTAAGAATTAAAAGTTAATAACTATGAAGAATTTTTACATGTCATTAGCCATTGCAGCATTCACAATGCTGATGGCTACACCGGCTCAAGCTCAGTTTAACTGGGGTTTGCGTGCTGGTGCAAATATCGTAAACATGAAGATGTC
>CAMNHS010000092.1 GCA_946539635.1 uncultured Prevotellaceae bacterium | reverse complement strand
ACGAGTGGTATGCTTAGGATATACATATTTACCATCACGGAAATACAAACCCGTCTCTTTGTCATACATGATACCGTTGGCATATTTCCAGTTGGCATACATCTTGTCAAGATAAGCCTCATCACCAGTGAGGAGATACATCTTTGTCATCACAGGCATCACCATATACAGAGCATCTGCCCACCACCAATAATCATCAGCAGAAGAATAGGCCTCGTAGGACATTACTTCCTTTGCCCTCGCAATCCATGATTCCTGAGGAGCAGAACTATAATTATAAAGGTCTATATATGTCTGGAAACATATCTGCCAATCGCCAAAGAGTACATGCTGCGCGTCTTCGCCATAATTCTTGTATTTCCATTTTGAGGTATCTTTTTCTGTAGCACCAAACCATGCATTTTTCTCTGCCCAAGCAAAAGAATAATCATACCACGCCTGAGTCTTCATAAGGTCGTAAGCTTCCATGTTGCCTGTATGATATACGGCATTGTCCCAAAAGGCGCTGAGACCAGCCTTGGTGCCACCATATTCTGGGGCTCCATGAGACTGCTGCCAAGCGTTATTTACACGGGCAATGATATTCATCACTTCTGATTTTTCATCTGCCACAACAGAAAGAGAAAACAAACTGAAAGCTATTGCACTGATTAATATTTTTCTCATGGGAAATAACGTTGATTCAGATACGAATACCTTATTATTATTCTGCCTTAAACAAATCTTTTATACCACCGATGGCTCCCATCATATTGGATGCCTCATAAGGCAGATAGACTGTCTTTGTATCATTACCGGTTGCGATATCCTGTAATGCCTGAATGTACTTCTGTGCCAAGAGATAGTTAGCAGGATTAGTACTCTTACCTACTGCCTCTGTAATCTTATCAATGGCAATAGCTTCTGCCTCAGCCTTACGGATGCGGGCCTGTGCCAAGCCCTCTGCCTGAAGAATGGCACTTTGTTTCTCACCCTCAGACTTCAGGATGAGACTTTGCTTCTCACCTTCTGAGGTCAGTATGGCAGCACGCTTGTTACGCTCTGCCTGCATCTGCTTCTCCATTGCCTGAAGCACCGAAGCTGGAGGGGTAATATCCTGAAGCTCTACACGATTAACCTTAACGCCCCACTTGTCAGTAGCATCGTCGAGTACCTCACGAAGTTTCGTATTGATGGTATCACGAGAAGTCAGTGTTTCATCTAGTTCCAACTCACCAATGATATTTCTCAGCGTCGTCTGAGTTAACTTCTCTATAGCATTAGGAAGGTTGTTGATTTCATATACACTCTTGAAAGGATCAACAATCTGGAAATAAAGCAAAGCATTGATTTCCATCTGTATATTATCCTTTGTGATAACATTCTGACGGTCGAAGTCATAAACCTGTTCGCGAAGGTCTATCGTATTAGTCAATACATACCTACCACGATAAAGGGCCACCATCTCCTTTGCCTTATCGATAAAGGGGATGATGATATTTATTCCCGGCTGAAGCGTACTATAATACTTACCCAGACGCTCAATAATCTTTGTCTCAGACTGAGGGATAATCACGATAGTCTTTTTCAGAACTATTACTGCCAAAATAATAATGACAACTAGAAAAGCAACACCAAATTCCATAATCCTTATTATATACTTAGTTTATTTTTACTGTTAAAATAGTACTCTGACGGTTTACCACAACCACCGTTGTTCCCTTAAGTATTGTCTCACCAGAGGCTGATATGCTACGCCATTCATCACCAGCAATCCTCACGTATCCGTAACCAGAAGAAGGTATATCGGCAGAAACGACACCTGTGACACCTATCAATGCATCGGCGTTACTCTGACGTTCCTGCTTGTCATGAAGACGAGCCACAAGGGATGGTCTGACAAAGAACACGCACAACATGGACGACAAAGCCCAGAACAGCACTTGCATCCAAAGTGGTGCACCACACAAGTCGAAAATCATTGACACAAGAGCTCCAATAGCAAAACATATAAAATAGAGGTCACCGCTATTGAGCTCGATAATAAGGCAGACAATACTTACAACAATCCATGCCAGCCAAAGATTATCAAATACCAGTTCCATTTTGTATATTTTTTACTTTTTTAAACAATTCTGATGCAAAAACAAGTTCGTTGAGGTCCTTATTCGTTGAAGTAATCACCTTTGTCTTATCCCCTTCCCACTCTTTTCTGCCACGACAGATGAAAATAATATTATCACCAATGCCTAACACGGAATTCATATCGTGAGTATTGATGATTGTCGTCATATTGTATTCTACAGTAATATCATGCAGCAGTTCATCTATCACCAATGACGTCTGGGGGTCAAGACCTGAGTTTGGCTCGTCGCAAAAAAGATATCTCGGATTAAGTGCTATGGCACGGGCTATTGCCACACGTTTTTGCATACCACCAGAGATCTCTGCAGGATATTTCTTTCCGGCATCAGAAAGATTCACACGATCAAGGCACTCTTGAGCACGCTTCTGACGATCGCGCAAAGTCATATCAGAGAACATATCCAAAGGGAACATCACATTGTCGCGAACTGTCAAAGAATCGAAGAGAGCAGATGACTGAAACAACATACCCATCTCACGACGCACCTGAGCCTTCTCATGCTTATTCATTGCAACAAAGTCACGACCATCATATAGTATCTCACCCTTTGAAGGGGTAAATAGGCCCACAAGATTTTTCATCAACACCGTCTTTCCTGAGCCAGACTGGCCAATGATAAGATTTGTCTTACCGTTTTCAAAAACAGCATTGATATCCAGCAGGACATCTTTGTCTTCAAAAGACTTATACAAATGTTTTACCTCTATCATGATAACAACTGTGTCAAAAAGACATCTGCAAAAAGGATTAATACACTTGAAGACACTACAGCAGATGTAGATGCCTTACCGACTTCTACAGAACCACCTTCAACGGTATAGCCGCAGAAAGCAGATACGCTGGCTATAATAAATGCAAACACTAAACTCTTGATTATTGACATCCACACAAACCAAGAGTTGAAGGAATGCTGCAAGCCGAGAGTCAAGTCATCCGGAGTAAGGATATGACCGATATAAGCCGTCGCATAAGCGCCAACAATGCCCATCACATCAGCAAATATCACCAAAGCTGGCATCAATGTCATAAGTCCCATTACCTTTGGCGCAATGAGATAGTTTGCACTATTAACACCCATTATGTCAAGAGCATCTATCTGTTGGGTAACACGCATAGTACCAAGTTCCGAAGCAATATTTGAGCCCACCTTGCCCGCAAGGATAAGACACATAATAGAACTGGAGAACTCCAATAACATAATCTCACGAGTAGTATATCCGCTGACCCATCGAGGCATCCAAGGCGACTGTATGTTCAGTTTCATCTGAATACAAATTACAGCACCAATAAAAAAAGATATAAGGAGCACAATGCCGATAGAATCAACTCCTAACGATGCCATTTCCTTTACATACTGCTTTCCAAACATACGCATCTTGTCAGGAATAGCAATAGCTCGCCACATCAGGACGAGGTAGTTTCCGAAAGTTTGTAAATAATTAATTAAAAACATAGTACATATACACTTGCGATGCAAAGGTACGATTAAGTTATGAAAAATACAAATAAAAATACAAATTTTTATTCTATTATTTTGTCAGTTCACAATTTTTCCATATCTTTGCGTACAAATTTCATAACATTTTCGAAAAAAGTTTCATTTCTTGAATATTAAAACAATAATCCATCAACTAATAAGCGAAGAAACGAACGATTGGATAATGCAGTTGTTCAGATACACTATTGTGGGAGGAATCGCCTTCTGTGTAGATTACGGATTGCTCTACCTCCTGACAGAATATATTCACTTCCACTACCTCATGTCTGCTACCATATCATTTCTGGCAGGTCTGGTGGTAAACTACATTCTAACGACATGGTGGATATTCAAACATCACAAGTTGTCCAACAAGACTTTGGAATTTATTATATACGGAATAATAGGTCTTGTAGGTCTCTTGTTCAATAATATATTAATGTACTGTTTTACAGATATACTACATCTTCACTATATGCTATCCAAACTCATCACCGCAATACTGGTTATGGGTTGGAATTTTTTCGGAAGAAAAATCATCCTTTTTAAGAACAACACATCAAACGACGTGTAACATATGAAGAAAGCTATCATTGCAGGAGCAGGCCCTGCAGGATTGACAGCCGCCTGTGAACTACTAAATCAGACAGACATACACCCCATCGTAATGGAAAAAAGCGGTGTAATAGGGGGCATTTCACAAACGGTAAATTACAAAGGTAATCGTATGGACATAGGCGGACACCGGTTCTTCAGTAAAAGCAGCCGCGTGACAGACTTTTGGCAACACCTTATGCCATCACAAGGCAAGCCGTCGAAAGACGACATCCTCATAGGTCGCAAGGTTGAAACCAGCAAAGGTGGCCCAGACCCAGAAACATCCGAAAGAGTTATGTTGCAACGCCAAAGGGTTTCAAGGATATTCTACTTGCGCCATTTCTTTGATTACCCTATATCACTTAAATGGCGATTATTCACCAACATGGGAATATGGCGCACCATCAAAGCCGGATGCGGATATATAGCTGCCACTATTCACAAAAGACCAGAATACTCTCTGGAGAACTTCTATATCAACCGCTTCGGAAAACCTTTATACAGTATGTTCTTCGAAGACTACACGGAAAAGGTGTGGGGAATACATCCTTCCAAATTAGGTGCCGATTGGGGAGCACAACGTGTAAAAGGGCTTTCAATACTTACGGTGCTGAAGGATATGATAACAAAAAGCATCGGTACAAAAGGAAAGAAGGAGGTAGAGACATCACTAATCGAGTCCTTCGTTTATCCCAAGCTGGGACCAGGTCAACTATGGGAAACAGCAGCCCAAGAGGTAATCAGCAAAGGTGGAGAAGTGAAAATGGAGAATCGTGTCACCAACATACATATTAATGGGAATACAGTAGATTATATCGAAGTTACCGACAAAACGGGAGGTATAACAAAGGAAGAATGTGACTATTTCCTCAGTTCTATGCCGATAAAGGACCTTATCGCCGCCATCTCTGGAATCGAAATACCTGAGGACGTCAAGAAGGTGGCCCAAGAATTACCATACCGTGACTTTATCACTGTCGGCATCCTGACAAAGAAGCTATCTATGAAAAACGAAACCCACATGACAACATATAAGGATCGTATTCCGGATACGTGGATATACATCCAAGAGCCTGACGTAAAAGTGGGACGTTTGCAGATATTCAACAATTGGTCACCCTACCTCATTAACGACTACGAAAA